>CALKYG010000030.1 GCA_938003575.1 uncultured Alphaproteobacteria bacterium | reverse complement strand
GAGCGCGCGGATCTCTCGCCAAGCAGCTAATAGACATGTACCGCCTCGACGAGGGCCGCGACCCGCAGAAATACGGCATCGGACTCAAGGAAATCTGGGAGATCAGGCCTGAAAAATCCCGCCCGGGGCACATTCAGCATACGTTCGGCTGGCCGCTCAAAAACGATGTTGGGGGCGGGTCATTTCTTTATCACTACGATGATAACACGGTTTCAATCGGATTCGTCGTCCATTTGAATTACAAGAACCCTTATATCTATCCGTATGCGGAATTCCAGAAATTCAAGACGCACCCCGAAATCGCCATGCTGCTCGAGGGCGGCAAGCGCATCGCCTATGGCGCCCGTGCGATCACCGAAGGCGGCTTTCAGTCGGTGCCTAAACTGGCTTTTCCGGGCGGTGCGCTCGTCGGCTGTTCGGCCGGCTTTGTGAATGTGCCGCGCATCAAGGGCAATCACAATGCGATGCTGACCGGCGTCATGGCGGCGGACGCCGCTTTCGATGCAATCGCCTCAGGACGCAAAGGCGATATTCTTGACGCGTATGAGGCGGCTTATGAGGCCTCGACGGTCAGGCGCGAACTCAAGATAGCGCGCAACGCTAAGCCGCTTTGGTCCAAATTCGGAACGCTCCTTGGCGGCATCGCGCTCTCCGGTCTCGATCTCTGGACGAACGCGATCATTCCGGGATTTTCATTTTTCGGGACTCTCAAGCACGGCAAAACCGACGCGGCGGCTACAGAAGCTGCAGACAAGCACAAACCGATCGAATATCCGCGCCCGGATGGCGCTCTCACATTCGACCGCCTTACCAATGTTTCATTTTCCGGAGTCAATCACGAAGAAAACCAGCCAGCGCATCTCAAGCTTAAGGACCCGTCAATTCCGATCGCCGTAAACCTTCCGACCTACGCCGAGCCGGCGCAGCGTTATTGTCCGGCCGGCGTCTATGAAGTATTGCGTGATGAGGGCGGCGCCGGACCAAAATTCCAGATCAATGCGCAAAATTGCGTTCACTGCAAAACCTGCGACATCAAGGATCCGGCGCAGAAC
>CALKYG010000029.1 GCA_938003575.1 uncultured Alphaproteobacteria bacterium | reverse complement strand
GGACGTCAGGCGAAAATACCGCTGCCGGCCCGGGTGCTCGATCGCGAAGCGGCGATGGTGGCGCGAGGCGAGGCGGACGCCGCAGCCTTGAAACTTGCGCACCATGATGCGCGGCAATTTTCAAGAAACGCTCCCAAAGGCTCTGAGGCGCAGGCTGTTTATCGCGCGCTTGAGGACGTCCGCATCGAAGCGATTGGCGCGAATGCGCTGAAAGGCGTCGGAGACAATCTCGCGGCGGCGCTTGAGAAGTCGCTGTCCGACCGCCGTCTCGACCGGCTCGACGCAAAGGAAGCTGCGCCGATTGCGGATATTGCGGCTTTGTTGCTCCGCCGGCGCCTGACCGGCCGCGACCATCCGCCGTCGGCGCGGGCGCTGATGGCCGCCAATTCGGGCGAAATTGAAGCGCTGGCGGGAAGCTCGCTCGACAAGCTCGCGGCGACGAACGATCTCCACGATCAGGCGGCGTTTGCCCGGCTCGCCCGCAACGTCATTCGCGATCTCAACCTCGACGATGAAGGCGGCGAGGAGCAAGGCGACGACAAGACGAAGGGCGACGAGGAAGAGCAGTCGAACGAAGACAAGGCGTCCGACAATGAGGAAGAGGGCGCCGCCGACGCTTCGCACGACCAGTCGGGGGACGATAGCGAGTCTCAGGATTCCGAGACCGAAATGAGCGAGCAGGATTACGAACAGGCCGAAGACGACGCCGACGGCGCGGTCGAGAATGCGCGCATCTCCTCGATACGGGCCAAAGCCGACGGCGACAGCGGAATGCGTTATCGCGCCTATACGACCGAGTTCGATGAGACGGCGGACGCGGCGGCGCTCTGCGACGCAGAAGAGTTGAATCGGCTTCGCCGCACGCTCGACCGGCAACTTGAAAATCTTCATTCCGTTGTCTCCCGGCTCGCCAACAAGCTTCAGCGCCGCCTTATGGCTCAACAGAATCGCAGCTGGATCTTCGATCTCGACGAGGGCGTGCTTGATGCGGCGCGTCTTGCGCGCGTCGTCGTCGATCCGATGCAGCCGCTTTCATTCAAGCGCGAACGCGACCTCGAATTCCGCGATACGGTTGTCACGCTGCTCATCGACAATTCGGGCTCGATGCGGGGCCGGCCGATCTCGATCGCCGCAATCTGCGCCGACATTCTGGCGCGCACGCTTGAACGTTGCGGCGTCAAGGTCGAGATCCTCGGCTTTACGACGCGGGCCTGGAAAGGCGGACAGGCGCGGGAGAAATGGGTCTCCGACGGGCGTCCGCCGAATCCGGGCCGGCTCAACGACCTCAGGCATATCATCTACAAGGCCGCCGACACGCCCTGGCGGCGCGCGCGTTCTTCGCTCGGCCTGATGATGAAAGAGGGGCTGCTCAAGGAGAACATCGACGGCGAGGCGCTGCTCTGGGCGCATTCGCGTCTCGTCGGCCGTGCTGAAACGCGCCGGATTCTGATGGTGATATCGGACGGCGCGCCGGTGGACGACACGACGTCGTCAGCGAACGGCGGCGCCTATCTCGAACGGCATTTGCGCGAGGTGATCGCCCAGATCGAGAATCGGTCGCCGGTTGAACTCATCGCAATCGGCATCGGGCACGACGTGACGCGTTATTACCGTCGCGCCGTCACCATCGTCGATGTCGAACAGCTTGCCGGCGCGATGGTCGACAAGCTTGCGGAGCTCTTCGAGGAAACGAGCGACCGTCCGGAAATGCGCCGCTCGGCCAAGGCGGCCGCCCTGGTGATGTGAACGTGACGATGACCGAAGGAATATTGACCCTCGAGGGCGGCGCAGCGGCAGGCGCCGCACTTCATATCAGGCGCTGGCCGGCGAAGGAAACCAAGGCGGTCGTGCTGATCGTGCATGGTTACGCTGAACACGCCGGTCGGTATGAGCATGTCGCAGCAGCGCTGAACGACGCCGGCTACAGCGTTCTCGCCGTCGATCTTTGGGGACATGGAAAGTCTGAAGGCGTTCGCGGTTTTGCGCCGGCCTTTTCCGTTTATCTCGACGGGGTCGCCGCTTTGCTTGCTGAAGCGAAGGCTCAATATCCCGACCGAAAGTTGTTCCTGATCGGTCATTCCATGGGCGGACTTGTCGCGGCCGCTTTCCTGCTGGAACGGCAAGGCGAGTTCGCCGGCGCGGTGCTTTCGGGGGCGGCTGTGACCCCGGTCGATGAGCAGCCGGCGGCCGTCATCTTCCTTGGACGCCTTTTGTCGAGGCTGGCGCCGAAGGCCGGGCTCATAGGATTGGACGCCACGCGCGTCAGCCGCGATTCGAATGTTGTTGCGGCCTATGTCAGCGACCCGCTCGTCTATAAGGGGAAGATCAGCGCGCGCCTCGGGGCGGAGATGATCGACGCCATGGCGACCGTTAAAGAGCGAGCGGGGGAGATCTCGCTGCCGTCGCGGTTGTTGCATGGGGGCGATGACGGACTGACATCGGCAGAGGGGTCTAAACTCCTGCAAGAGCGCCTGTCCACCC
>CALKYG010000028.1 GCA_938003575.1 uncultured Alphaproteobacteria bacterium | reverse complement strand
ACCGTTCGCCGCCGTCGGGCGACCTTATCACTGGAAACGGAATTTAGAGAGGCGGGTTTGCGATGGCGGCTATTTTCGGTTTGGCGCGTTTGACCGGCGCCATCGTCAATGCGGCCGCCGCCGCCATGCTGATCGCGCTGATTGTCATTTTGCTGCTGCGCGGTTTTGGCGGCGACGTGCTGGACGTGCGGGCGCCTGCGGGCTTGCCGATTGTAACGGGCGGCGGTCTCTTGCCGGTTGAGCGGCGATGACGGCGGCAAGATTTGCAAGCGGGGCGTTCCTGAGATGGAAAAAGAAGAACGGGAAAAAGCGCGCGCCCTTGACGGGTATCTCGCCGCCGCCGCGAAGCTTGGCGATCGCGCCGCGCTCAGGGCGCTGGCGATGCGCTATGACCGCAAGCTCTGCCGCCACGCCGGCCGGCTCGTCGGCGACGCAGAGATGGCGCGCGATATCGCGCAGGACGCGTGGGTCGATATTGTGCGAGGCCTTCAACGTCTCGACGACGCGTCATCCTTCGCCGCTTATGCATTTCGCATCACAACGCGCCGCGCTGTCGATGCGATCCGGCGAAAAAAGCGCGCCCGTGACGGCCTTGCAGCTTTCGCCGCCGAGCCCCGCGCAGAGGCGGCGAATGACGGCGGCGCGCAAATGAATGCGGAAATCGATGCGCTCAACAACGCAATGCGCGCATTGCCGAGCGAGCAGCGCGCCGCGATCGCGCTTTTCTATCTTGAGGATTTGAGCGTTGCGGAAATCGCCGTTGCGCTCGACGTTCCCGCGGGCACCGTGAAGACCCGCCTGATGGCCGCACGCGACAAACTGAAAATCGCGATCGGCGAAAAAGAGGAGACTTAAAATGAGCAAGCTCGACAAACTGATTGAACAATCGCTGGATGCGGAAGACCGGGCGCTGCTTGCGCAATATGGCGAGCAGGGCATGCTTGGCATGGTCGGCGAACTGTTCGCCGGCAAGGCGCGCTGGTGGGTCGTTCTGACGACCGCGGTGCAAATCGGCCTGTTCGCCGCGGCGCTCTACGCGGCCGTCCAGTTCTTCGCCGCCGCCGATCCGGTCATAGCGATCCGCTGGGGGATTGTCGCCAGCGTCTGGTTCATGGCGATGGCGACCATCAAGATCATGCACTGGCAGCAGATGCAGGCGAACCGCGTCATCCGCGAGGTGAAGCGCGTCGAACTGCAGCTGGCGCGGTCGAAGGCCGCCTGAGCCGTTTCGCGCAAAAGTAGCGGGAATTGTCCGTATTTGCCGGATAATCCCCGCATCGGCCTTTGACTTTATTCCAGCCTTCATGCGGGCTGCAGCGGTTCTCGCCGGATAATCCGTAGGCGGTGAAAGAGAGGAATTGGCGAATTCGATTCGCGGGATTGGGGAGTTTCGTTCCCGTAAAATTTGTGAGCGCATGCTCACTTCCATTTATTCCTGACTTGTCAAAGAGCCGCGCGCGGTCAGCGCATCCGTCAATCGACGCAGATGGCGATTGCGCGCGGCGATTCAAGAAACGAAAAAGATGTATTTGAGGCGCTGAATTCGCGCCGCGCGCGAATTTCAGATCCAGCGCCTGACGCGCTTTTTGTAGGCGCGGTATTCCTCGCCGAACTGCGCCTCCATCTTCGCTTCCTCATAGGGGATGGAGACGAAGTTGATGAAAAGGAAAAGGGCAAGCGTTGCAACCGGTCCTGCAATCGTGCCGATCGCAACCGAAAGGCCCGCCATCGCGACAATGATGCCGAGATACATCGGATTGCGGGTGATCGCGAACGGCCCGGAGGCGACGAGATGCGAATTCTTCTTTGACGCCGGGACGACTTCCGTTCCCGCCTTCGCAAAGGCGAGCCTTCCGGACGCCGAAATCGCAAAACCGATGGCGAAGACGAACCAGCCGGCAAAAACATCGCGAAACAGCGGTTGCAGCCCGATTGCGCGCCCGCCGAACCATGCGGCGAGAATGAAAAGAAGCGCCCATAGGGGCGGCGGTATTTTCACCCAGATCGTCGGGCGAGGAAGTTCTTCGCTCAAGGCTTGCTCCTTTTGGCGACGCGCTTTTTCGTCGCCGACGAGGGCGCTGCTCTTGAAGTATTGAACGCGGCGGCGGCGCGGAAAAGCGACTTCAGCGCTTTCGCATTGATCTTGTCGTCCTTGGCGATGTCGATGGCGCGTCGCTGATTTCCATCAAGGCTTGAATTGAATAGTCCGGCGGGGTCTTTGAGCGCGGCGCCGTTTGCGAAGGTGAGCTTCACCTTGTCCTTGTAGGTCTCGCCCGTGCAGAGAATGCCGTCTTTCTCCCAGACGGGGACGCCGTCCGGATTTGATGGCTTTTTCCATTTGCGCGTTTCGGCGACGTCCGGAACGGCGGCTGCGATGATCGCTCGGATGTGTTGAAGCCGATCCTCCCGCCAGTCGCCGCCTACAGGTTCGC
>CALKYG010000027.1 GCA_938003575.1 uncultured Alphaproteobacteria bacterium | reverse complement strand
GAGACCGAAACCGGCGACGCTCCAAACCGGCGAAAGCAATGTCGGCCGGACGCCGCGCTCGGCGAGAAGCCGGTTAAAGGTATCAAGGTGGGTCGCCTCGCCCTCCTCCATGGCGAGGATTGTGTCTGAGAGCGCCTTTTTGCCGCTGACCGCATCGAAGACCGCGCGCTGCCCGCGGTAAATCTGGACCGCGCCATGCTCGCCCGCATGGTCGACGCGGAGCATCTCCGCAAGCCGGTTGGCGCGGGGGCCCGGCGTCATCCGGTCGCAATTGAAGGCTCTCCGCGTCATGTCGCCCGTTTCGCCTGGCGCTGATCCCTGGCCGCAAGCGTAGTCGCGACCATGCATATTGCGAAGAGGCCGGCTGATACCAGAAGATTGTAGCCCGCCATTGAAACCCCGAGAAATCGCCAGGCGGCCTCCGTGCACGAGGGTCCTGATGGTTTTTGGTCGAGAACGTCCGCGAGCGATCCGCCAGCGAGATCGACAGGGCCGCCGCCGGAGCATGTCGCAGGGCCCGGCCAGAAATGAAACTCGACCCCCGAATGATAAAACGCAAGGCCGGCGCTGAAGAGATAGACGAGCGCGCACGCACCGGCTGTCGCAACGGCCGCGCGCCGCCACTTCAGCACGGCGCCCGCGATGACGCCGGCAAGAGAAAGAGAAAGGCCGGTCCAGTGCGCCTCGCGCTGGTCGAGGCATAGCGCACATGGAGCAAGACCGCCCACATGTTCAAAGAGATGCGCGCCGATAAGAAGGCCGGCGCTGGAGAGCGCCGCCACGAGCAGCGCTGAATCGACAAGCGGCCTTTTGCTGATGACGCTAAGCATGAAGCGACCATACTCCCAACGCCCATAAAGGCGCGCCCAGACGGATCGTCGCGGGGCTTCACAAGTTCGTTTCACCGCTGCTTGACCCCGGAGGTCCCGCCCCTATTATCCGCGCGCTTTCGGTGCGCGGGCGTGGCGGAATTGGCAGACGCGCCAGACTCAAAATCTGGTTCCGCAAGGAGTGTCGGTTCGACCCCGACCGCCCGCACCAGCCGCAGAACGCCGGAAAAGAGAGCGCCCCCGATCAGGGGGCGCTTTGTTCCGGCTTGCTGCAATCTATCAGAGCGGCGCGTTGCAGGAGGCCAGCTGTGGAGAGGCGGCGCGATTGTCGTCCCGCCGCGATTTCCTGATCTTTCCGATTTTTGCGTCGCCGGAATTCCCGACCGCATAGTTCGAGCTTTCATAGACGACTTGCGGCGTGAAATCACGGTACGCAGTCACCTTTATGTCGGCGTCGTTCAGGATTTTTTGCTCGGCCGAAAAGAATTGTATCGTGCAGCCGCCGTTTTCAGCGAACGTATTGCCGCCGACCGCCCCGAAGAAACCGCTCGATACGCGCATGGCGTCAGAAAGATTTCGTGCGACGAGGTTAGAGGAAACGGTCGCCATACGGACTTTTTCCGAGAGGAAGATGCCGTTCTGGTTGCCGGTGATTTCGTTGGCGATGATCTTGACGCCGTCATAAACGTCGGCGTTGACGCCGTCGCCTGCATTATACCGAATCGTATTGCGGGTCAGTAAAAGATCCGCAGCGCCGCCAGCCGCTGCAATGCCGACGCCGTTGCCGATTATGACGTTGTTTGTGAGCGCGCCCTTGATAAACGCATTGTGATCGCTCCCGAAGCTCACCGCCGTGCGCGCGCCGACAATGACGTTGCCGTCGAGGCGGATGTCGCCAGCCGTTATGCGAATGCCCGATGACGGCCCTGAAAGAAGGCCGACGCCGCGCGCCGTCCGGGCGTGCAGAATCTCCTCGACGCGTGTGCCGCCCGTCGCGATCTGCCACGTTTTGTTTTCAGCGCCGACGGGTTGAGCATGCCGCGCTATATAACCTTCAAGCCGCGTCGCCTCATCGACCGCACCGGCAGCGACGATGTCGCTGGCGCGGCACCACAGATCGCGGCCCCTTTCCTTGCATTCAAGCGAGCCGCGAATGGCGAAAGTCGACTGGCAGGAAAGGTATCCGCCGACGCGCTCCGAGCACGAGGAAACGGAAAGGGGCGAGGTCGCCTTGCACCATTCGCCGTCCTTGCCGTCCTTGCACTTTCCGAAAGCGTCCTCGACGCGCTCATAGAGGCCGGGATCGCGGGAGGGCCGCGCCAGATGGTCCAAAAGTTCCGGACGCATTTGTCCGCCGATTGGACCGTAGGCGGCGCGCAACGGAATGTCGGAATCCGACGGGATGATGAAGCTGTCCGAAACCGAGACCGTTCCGCCCCTGATGTCGATGCAGCTTCCCGACGGAACGTTCGCGTCGAATTCGAAGATAAGGGAGGACAGGCTGACGCTGGCAAGCGCCGAATCCGGGGCGATTGACACGCATGGCGAAGTCGAGGCGGCGCGGATGACCGCATTGCGGCCGTAGTCGCCTGCAACGCCCCGGATTTCAACCGGCTTTGTGACGACTATGTTCTCTTCGTAGACGCCGCCCTTCACAAGAATGGTGCCGCCCGGGCGCACGATTTTCATCGCCTGAGCAATCGTCGTCACTTTGCTGCCGGCGTCCTTGCTGACGACGACTTCGTTGCGCGAAGAGGCTGGCGACCCGCCGGAGGAAGATCCGCTGGAAGGGCCGGAAGCGCCCGGCTCGCGAATAGGGAAGCCGCCGAGGCTTTGCGCATCGGCTGCGCCGGAGAGAGCGATAGCAGCGCCGCTTGCAGCCGCCAGAAATTGAACAACGCGTTTCATGGAACTCATCTCCTGCTATTCGACGTTGCGCGGCTTTTCGAACTCAAGCTGCCGCAATGCGTCGCCCGCCTGTTTATAGCCGAGCGCCTGCGCGCGGGCGAAGTGGATCGCCGCCTTGGCCTTGTCAGGACGCACTGGATTAAGGCCCGGCGTTGAGTCGCGATAAACGACGCCGAGCGCGTAATGCGCGATGGCGAGGTCGGCCTTCGAGGCGTCGCCGAGATATTTGAGAGCCTTGTCGCCGTCCTGCACGACGCCGATTCCGCGCACATGCATGATGCCGAGCACGTATTGCGACATCGGATGCCCGGCGTCCGCCGCCGCTTTGAAAAGGTCAACGGTCTGCCGGGCAGTGAGAACGCCGGTTTTAACCGCCTCTTTCTCTTCGTCGGTGAGCTGCGAGTCGGATTTCACCTGCGTGAATTGAAAGCGCCGGATCGCATCGCGCGTGGCCGTTCCCATCTCGTTGTCGATTGGGCCGTAATAAAGGCCGAGCGACTTCAACGACCTCTGGATGAGCTCGACATCGATGTCCGCGATCGCCGTCAACGCCTGCTGCAGACGAAGCTCCTCCAGTTCCTTCTTAGTGCGCTCAAGCTCCTTCATCTGCGGCGTGTCGCCGGTGTGCTCTTCAGGAAGCGGCGGCTGCCAGCCGACAACCGACTCGTTCGCCGTTTTTACTTCGGTCGGGGACATCAGCGCCTCAAGCTCCTCATAGGCGATTGAAGCGGCGCCGACGCCGCGCGCCTTGGCGAGCGCGTACATGGTCAGCGCTTTGGTGTTGTTCTTGCCGACGCCCGTGCCCCGGCGGTACATGTCGCCGAGCGTATAAAGATCATAGGGGCTGCCTCTCTCGAACGTGTCCGAGACGAGCTTTTCGGCCTTTGTCACGTCAGCCGTGCTCATACGGAAACGGATTTCGGGAAGGCGTTCCTCGGCGAGAATCTGCGCATTGCGCTCTTCTGCAGACGGCATCTGGAAGCCTTCGTTGAACCGGTGATAGGCTGCGAGCGAATACCAGCGCAGCGCTTCGACATTGTCGATCTTGCGGCCGGTTTCGAGCGGGATTTTCGCGCCTTTCGATCCTTCGAGGACGGCACCGGAGTAAACGTCGCCAAGAGCCTTCATCGAGCGCACGTCGCCGGCGACCGCGAACCTCGTCCAGATATCGACCGCCACATCATACTGCCCCTGCTCATACGCCTTAAGGCCAATATCGTAATTGGCGTGCGCCGCGCCCGCGAGCGAAAGGGCAGTCGCCGCCGTGACGCCCAGGAGCGCCCGGCGCAATCCGGAATGATGCATGACCTGATTTTTCCTCATAACCCCTCGACTCCCCAGACGGCCCCAACCGCTTGCTCAACCTGAAGCAAAAACACCCTGAGGACCACATTAACCATTAGCATGGCCGTTGACAATTTGGCGACCGCAAGGCTCCCGGCTACTCGCCGGTCGAGACCCGATTGCGCGGTTTTTCGCCTTGCGTGACCAGAAAGACGCAAATCCCGTCAGGTCCCGGCGACCGTTCGCAGCGGCATCCAGCGTCCCGGGCGAAGTGAGGAATATCAACCGCCGCAACCGGGTCGTCAGAAATGATCCTGACCCGCCCGCCAGGCGGCAGGCGCCTCAGCGCCGCCTCCATCCGGAGCACCGGAAGCGGGCATCTGAGGCCGGTCGCGTCGATGACAATTTCAGGGCCCATTGGTCGATAATTGCGCGCCCTCAGCCCGAAAAAAAGCCCCCGCCGAAGCGGGGGCGAGGCCGGCTTTTCAGATCGGCCGATCAATATGAGAGTTTCAGCTCGAGACCGACAATGCGGCCCTTCATCAGCGGCGAGAACGTGCCGCCGCCGAGCGACCCTGGAAGCTGCGTGTCGCCGCCATGATTGACTTCATGGAGCAGGTTCTTGCCGTAGAGGGACAGATCAACCCTTCCGTCCATCAGCGACAGCGCGATGCTGGCGTCGATGATGTTCAGCGAATTCAGCGTGCCGAGGTTGTTGTCAGTGTAGAATGAGCTGTCACGATGCGAATAGCTGAACCGTGAATTGATGAAGGTCGATCCGCCAAGCGGCAGAGAGTGCACGAACCCGGCGCCGTAGGTCCATGGCACGAGGCGTGGAATCTCGAGTGCGAAATCGGCTGCGTCGATCACGCCGCTCGTGCCGCTGATGTCGGCGAATATCTTATCATAATCGCCGTTCGTGTAGCCGACGAAGCCGGTCAGCAGCAGACGGTCCGTCGCCGCAATGCGGCCTTCCGCCTCAAATCCCCAAATCGTAGCGTCAGCTGTATTGTCGATGATCTGCACGACGCCCGTGACGGGATCGGGCAGGTTCACCTCGCGCTGCATGCCGTTGATGTCATTGTAATAAGCGGCGGCATTCAGCGTGACCCGGCCGTCAGCGGTCTGCACCTTCGTGCCGATTTCGAAAGCGTTGACGGTTTCTTCATCCCACGGGCCCGGATTGAAGACGGTCGTCGACGTATTGCGGAAATTGTAACCCCCGGAACGAACCCCTTGCGTCCAGTGAGCGTAGATGTTTGCGCTGTCGCTCGCCGTCCAGGTGAAGCCGACCTTCGGCGTAAAGTTCGACCAGGATTCCTCGTCGGCGAAATTGACAGGACATGAGCCGTCGACAACGCCGCATCCCGGAACGCCGAACATCGTCGCTCCGATATTTCCATTGGCGCGGATATTGGAGATTTCGGCGTCTTTCTTCTCATCCGTCCACCGACCGCCGACAGTGAACACGAGCGCGTCCGTCAGGCTGAAATCGACCTGACCGAAAATGCCGAGCACGTCATGGTCAACGCGGCCGCCGCCGGAAAAATTCTGGAACCCGCCCAGAATGTACCGTCGTTCCGTATAAGCGAGATCCTGCGTGAAATAATAGAAGCCGGCCGTAACGTCCGCACGGCCGAAAGTTCCATTATACCGGATTTCATTCGACCATTGATCCTGTTCGCTTTCCGAATTCGAATGGAAGAGGAACAACGGCGTGGCGTCAATGTCGCCGCCGGTAGTGCCGCTGGTGTCCCGCCAGCCGAACAGATTCGTGATCGTGCCGTCGCCGAAGCCGACATCGATTTTCAATTCCGCCGTCAGCTGATCGGCTGTGGTCTCATAGAAGCCGACATTGTCGATCGAAAAGTCGAAGGAATTGCGATCGGCGGTGAAAAAGAAATTGGGCGCGCCGGTGCCGGCCAAATGGTTTTGGCCGGGAGGGCCGTCGCCCTCGCTGTCGAAATGCTCATAGCTCAAATACAGTTCGACAGAATCAGACGGCGTGAAGGTCAGCGACGGCCGCACAATCCAAGTTTCAGCCCGGCCGAAATCTTCAAAGTCGTCGACGCCCGGCCCCTGCACCAGACCGCCTATGAGAGCGCCGGCGCCGGGACCGAGAATCGGATCCAATGCGGCGGTGTAGAACGGGACGGCCAGAGCATTCGGGACGGGGCCGCCGAGATAACGCCGGAAATACCCTTCGTCCTTGTTGTAATAGAGCGACACGCGCGCGGCGAGCTTGTCCTCGATCAGCGGGCCGCTGACCGCGCCCATCGCGTAATAATTTTCACCGGTCGAGCGAAGGCCGCTTTCGACTGCGCCCTTGAACGACGCATGGAACCCGTCGAAGGAGGGCCGCTTCATGTTCAGCAGCACGGCGCCGCCGGTGACGTTGCGTCCAAAAAGGATCCCTTGCGGCCCCCGCAGCACCTCGATCGACTCAAGGTCGAAAATATCGAGGACCACCCCGCCGTTGACGCCGAGATAAACGCCGTCCTTGAACACGCCGACCGTCGGATCAATTCCGGGAATCGATGAATTGATGCCAAGTCCGCGAATCGAGAAGTTGGCGACGCCGCGCGTCGTTCCGACATCGTCGAACGACACGTTCGGCATCGACGTCGTCAGACTTTGTAGATCACGAACCTTCAGCGCGTCGAGCTGCTCCTCGCCGTAGGCCGTCACCGCCAGCGGAACGTCCTGCACGTTTTCCGCATCGGCCTTCTTGGTGCCGGTGACGAGGACTTCGTCACGAAGAACATCTACGGCGCTCTGCGCGAACGCCGCACCCGGCGCGCCGATCGCCAAGGCGAGAATCGAGGCTTTCGCCAAAAGGCGGTTATTCATAAATCCTCCCTTATTGCCCCCAGGGGCTTGCAGTTTTTTCTTATAAGGGCGGACGTTATTGCCAAGTTCGGCCGTTGGCGAGGCGTGTTACGCCACAATATGCCAGACCGGACCTTATTTCTGTTAGTTGTTTGCGCGTGTTGCAGCGATTCAACAGCTATTTCGCACTAGCGAAAGCTTCCCAGCGATTTAGCAAGGTCCGCCAGCGAGAACGGAAAAACGATCGTGTTTGTCCGGTCCGAGGCAATCTCCTGCAGCGCGCCGAGATAGCGCAATTCCATGGCGCCGGACGACGTCGCGAGTATGCCGGCGGCTTCAGCAAGCTTCGCCGCCGCCTGCTGTTCGCCTTCTGCTGAGATCACCTTGGCCCGGCGTTCACGTTCCGCCTCGGCCTGTTTGGCGATTGCCCGGATCATCTCGGGTGCGACGTCGACGTGCTTGATCTCGACGTTCGAGACCTTGATGCCCCAAGCCTCAGTCTGGTGATCCAGGATCTCCTGAATGTCCTTGTTGAGTTTGTCTCGCTCCTGCAGCATTTCATCGAGTTCGTGCTTGCCGAGGACCGACCGCAGGGTCGTCTGCGCAAGCTGGCTCGTCGCCGCCATATAGTTTTCGACCTGGACGACGGCCCGGACCGCATCGACGACGCGGTAATAAATGACGGCGTTCACTTTGACCGAAACGTTATCCCGGCTGATGACATCCTGCGCCGGCACGTCGTGGACGAGCGTCCGCATGTCGACTTTTCGCATCTGCTGGATGCCGGGAACGAGGAGCACTAGGCCCGGCCCGGCCGCTTTCCTGCCGACGCGGCCAAGAGTGAAAACGACCCCGCGCTCATACTCCCGGAGGATTTTGACGATGTTCGTCAACACAAAAATCGCAAGGAATGCAAGTACGCCAAGTACGCCAAGGTCGGGCATGTCTTTCTCCTTTGGCTGAGGAGCCGCCTCAGCCTATTGCGTTTTGGGGTCAGCCCTTGCGGACTTCGAGCGTCAGCCCCTTCGTCTTTCTCACATACACCTTATCGCCGGGACGCAGGGGATCGGTCGAGATTGCGCGCCACAATTCTCCGCCGGCGACCACGAACCCGTTCCCGCCGGACCATTCTCGCACTTCAACCGGCTCGTCGCCCCACCGCTCGCCGATGCGATGTTCGGTTTTTTTCACCCATTGTGCGGCGCCCCACAGCACCTTGACCGCTGCAAACAGGATGATCGCGGTGAAAACGCCTCCGGTCAGCAGCAGATTGATGTTCGCCTGGTGCATGGACGCTCCCGATTACGCGGCCCTTGGAGCAAAGGCGTCGAGCAGCGACGGCGCTTTCGCCTGACGCACGACAAGCACGAGGCCGTCTATCTCCACAACCTTGATCTTTTCGCCTTTCTGCAGCGGCTTGTCCGATCGGGCGCGCCAGCGCTCGCCCTCGACGATCACCCAGCCTTCCTTTCCGTTCCAATCGTCAACGACCCCGTCGCGGCGGCGGATCGCATCGGCCCCAATCATCGGGCCGTGACTGCGTGAGCCGACAACTGCGAAGAAAACGATCGCCAGGATGGCGCCGGCTGCGCCGACAAGAATTGCGATAACCGAACCCGAAACACGAAATTCATCCGGGAACAGAAAATACATGCCGACGCCGATGAGCCCGAGACCGGACAGGCCCGCTAGGCCGAAGGTCGGCGTGTAGGCCTCTACAGCCACAAGGATCGCGCCGACGCCCATCAGCGCAAGAGGCAACCAGTTATAAGGCAGCACTTGCAGCGCATAGAGGCCGAGCAGCAGGCAGGTGACGCCGACCGCCCCCGGAAAGATCGACCCCGGATTCCACATTTCGATGATGATGCCGGTCGTCGCCAGCGACATCAGGATGACTGCGACATTCGGATCGGCGATAAAACCGAGGATTTTCTCAATGAATGTCGGTTCAACGCGCTCCAAGGCGATGGCCGCGGTGCGCAGCGTCCTTTCGCCCCCGGCCGTCTTCACCGATTTGCCGTCGATCTGCCGCAGGAGATCGTCGAGGTCATCAGCGATCAAATCAATCACGCCGAGCTCCGCGGCTTCCCGGCTCGTGACGGAGGCGGCCTCGCGCACGGCTTTTTCAGCCCAATCCGCATTGCGGCCATGTTCCTCTGCGAGCGCTCGAATATATGCGACGGAATCGTTGATTACCTTCGCGCGCATTGCTTCAGGACTGGCGAGCGGCGGCGCCGGGTCGGATGCTTCTCCACCTGCAGTATCATCAGCCGGCCGATCGGCATCGCCGTCGCCCGCTGGGGGCTTTTTGCGGCCCTCGAACGGGTTTTCGTTCTGCGGCGCGCCGCCGAGCTCGACAGGCGTCGCCGCGCCCGTATTGGTGTTCGGCGCCATCGCTGAAATGTGGGCGGCGTACATGATGTAAAGTCCTGCAGACGCTGAGCGCGCACCTTGCGGCGAGACATAGGTTGCAACCGGCGTTTCCGAAGCGAGCATCGCCTTGATGATCGTCTTCATCGAGTCGACAAGGCCGCCCGGCGTGTCGATCTCAATTACGATGAGATCCTTGCGGGCGTTCGACGCATTCTCAATTTCACGCGCGAGGTACCGGGCGTTCGCTGGAGTGACGGGCCCGTTGAGACCAAGAACCACCGCCTGCGGGGCTGGCGGTTCCGTTTGCGCGCCGGCGGCGGCGCACATCAGCGCTGCGATAATAAGAGCAGCCAGGGAATAAACGCCGGTCCGCCGCCGGCCGCTCGCCCCGAGTTGCATACCTGACCCCTTCGCAGACTTGGTCCTGAAAATAGGTCCTTGCGCCGCCTATTCAATCCGCTGTGCATGACGATTTCGCGAAGGCCAGGCAATCCCAGCCTAATAGGAAGCGATTTCAACCGGATAGCCGGCGAGGCGAAGGTTTTCGATGATCCGGTCGAGGTGGTCCTGGCCCTGCGTGTCGATCGTGACGTCCATGCAGGTCATTTTGGCCGGCAGATCCGAATAGGTTCTGTGATGGCCCACATCTATGACGTTGCCGTCCTGCTCCGCGATGATCGAGGCGACGCGAACGAGCTGGCCCGGCATGTCGAGCAGCTGAACTCTCAGTCTTGCGAGTCGGCCCGAGCGGGCGAGATCACGCATCAGGATCATCGACAAGAGCCGCGCGTCGATGTTGCCGCCGCACAGCACGAGCCCGACGGTTTTTCCTTCAAAGCGCTGAGGATCTGACAGGACCGCCGCAAGCCCTGCCGCGCCGGCGCCTTCGGCGAGGAGCTTTTGTTCATTCATCAGGAGGCTGAGCGCACGCTCCAGCGCCCGTTCATCGGCAAGCATGATGTCGGCGACAAGCGATGCAACTATGCGCCTCGTCAGGCGTCCTGCTTCCTTGACTGCAATCCCCTCGGCGAGGGTATTTCCGCCAACAGCGCGCGAGCCGCCGTCGAGCGCGTTCTTCATCGACGGAAACAGCGCCGACTGAACGCCGACGATCTCGGCGCCGGGAAGCGCCTCGCTTGCAGCGACAGCCATGCCGGAAATGAGACCTCCGCCGCCGATCGGGACGACGAGCGTATCGAATTCCGGGCCGTCTTCTATCATTTCAAGCGCGACGGTCCCCTGCCCCGCGATGATATCCGGATCGTCAAAGGGATGGATGAACACCAAGCCGCGCTCGACGCAAAGCGCATCGGCGCGCTCGCGCGCGTCTTCAAACGTATGGCCCGCAAGAACAACCTCAGCCTCAAGCGCGCGCGTCTGGCGCACCTTCACGTCCGGAGTTGTCGCCGGCATGACGATCGTGGCGGGAACGCCGAGCGACCGGGCGTGCCGAGCGACGCCCTGCGCATGATTTCCGGCGGACGCTGCAATGACGCCGCGCTTTCTGTCGCCGGCGGAAAGCAGCATCAGTTTGTTGAGGGCGCCCCTTTCCTTGAAGGCGCCGGTGTATTGGAGGCTTTCCAGCTTAAGCCAGATGTCGGCGCCTGTAATCGCCGAGAGCTTCTCGGCGCGCACCAGCGGCGTTCGCATCACGCGGCCGTCAATGCGCGCCGCCGCGGCCCGGACATCCGCCGCCGCCGGGATCATGCCCCCGCCGGCCGGCCGCGATTCCGATTGCTGTAAAACGCCTGTCGCCATAGGGTCCGTCGCACCTGAAATGCGCCTCGTGAATGCGCGATCTTATTCGCACATGCAAGATAGAAATGGCATTTCATTGCGCAGGGGGGTGTAGAAGGGCCGGTTTCGTACGCATTGGGGCTTTAACGCCGATATTTTATGCTAAATGACAAATATCGTCCGGACCCACGGTTCACGCGGCTTACCGGCCCGCCGTTCGCAGATCCCGTGGCGGCGGCGGACTTTCCAGAGGCGAGGCTGCGCTATCGGAACAGGCGCTGGGCCGCTGCGATCGGTCTCGACGGCCTTTCCGAAGAGGAATGGATCCGGCATTTCGCCCGGTTTGATCCGTTGCCGGATAATCTGAACCGGCCGCTGGCGCTGCGGTATCACGGGCATCAGTTCCGCGTTTACAACCCAGATATCGGCGACGGGCGCGGATTTCTCTTCGCACAGCTTCGCGACGAAGACGGGCGGCTGCTGGACCTTGGAACGAAGGGATCCGGAACAACGCCCTATTCACGCACTGCGGACGGAAGACTGACGCTTAAGGGCGGCGTGCGCGAGATCCTCGCCACGGAGATGCTCGAGGCGCTCGGCGTTTATACGTCGAAGACGTTAAGCGTCATCGAAACCGGCGAGCCCCTTCACCGCAACGACGAGCCGTCGCCGACACGGTCTTGCGTGCTTGTACGCCTCGGTCACAGCCACATCCGCTTTGGCGCATTCCAGCGGCTGGCCTTTGAAGGAGACGCGGAGGCGATTGGGCGCCTCGCCGACTATTGCATCGAGGAGTTCGACCCCGATCTCGCTGCGCTTGCGCGGAAACAAAGGCTCGGCGCATGGTTCGCCCGCATTGTAGCGCGAACAGCGCGGCTCGCCGGGCAATGGATGGCGGCGGGCTTCGTCCACGGCGTTCTCAACACTGACAACATGAACGTCAATGGAGAGAGCTTTGATTACGGGCCCTGGCGTTTTTTACCGTATACGGACTTCTCTTTCACTGCTGCCTATTTCGACAATTCAGGTCTTTACGCCTATGGCCGCCAGCCTGACGCCGTGATGTGGAACCTGTCACGCTTTGGCGGGACGCTTGTCGCGCATGTCCATGAAGCGGCGTTAAACGCCGCTCTCCAGAGATTTCCCGACATGTTCGAGCGCGCGATGGTCGAAGCCTTCTTCAACCGTCTCGGCGTTGCGCCGTCTGGAGAGGAGGATTTCGATTTTGTGGTTGCGCTCCTTCAATGGATGGAAAAAACGAGGATGCCGTTTGAGCGGCTGTTTTTCGACTGGTTCGGCGGCGCAGCCTCGGCGGCGCGCGCGGAACAGGCCCCTGCTGCAGCGCTTTATCATGATGCGGATTTTGCGCCGATCAGGGAACGTCTTGTCGCATTCGTTCCCGTGCGGCCGGAACGGTTGTCTCACCCCTATTTCGCCGGCGAGCCCTGTACCATGTTGATCGACGAGGTTGAGGCTCTCTGGGCGCCGATCGCGGCGCATGACGACTGGTCGGCGCTGTCGATGAAACTTGAGGCGATCTCGAGCATGCGCGAGGCGCTCGATTTCGACGCGTCCCGGTTTGTCGCGGAACCTTTCAGTAGTATCGGCCGATAATCGCGACCGCCATCGCGATAAGAGAAAGCGCCGGCGCGCCGACGGCGAGCGCCTCTCTGCGATAAGGCGCGGCCATCACTGATAACCGGACCGGCGCCAGGGCGGCTAGTAAAGGCGTCGCGGCGAACAAATACCTCCCCTGGAAACCCGTCACGACCGGATCGCCTACGCCGTTCCACTGGAAATAGACAAGCGTCAGAATGGCGAGCGCCGTTGCGATAAAGAGGCCCGACTGGACGAGGCTCGCAAACGGGGTTGTCAGCGCTGCTGGCGGTTTTTCGCCGCTCAGCCATACTAGAAATAGCGCAATCGTGAGGAGCGCATAGAAAATCCCGGGGACCGCGATGTTGGTCCAGCCGCCGAGCGCCAGAAAGCTCTTCCACGCGAAATCCGGCGAGTCAGAGGCGAACATTGTCCGCCAAAGGACGCCGATGTATCCGACGGGGTCGGCAAGGACGCCCGCAAGCTGCGCCGCCGGCTCAACGCGGTTTCCGGCCATGGTCGAATAGACCAGTCCGGCAAGCATCGAATTCTTCACGGTCATCGCCCAAGCCAGGCTGGCGGCCGCCCCCGGCAGTATAATTAGTACAAGGATTATTATTCTGGCTCGCCATCCGGGGAATTTTGTCGCCGGCAATATGACAGCGAGGGCGGGGAGAAGCAGGTAGGCCGTCTTGAACTGGCCGAGCAGGAAAGCGACGCCGATGAGCTTGATGACATCGCCGCGCGAAAGCGGCTTTTCAGGCTCGGCGGCGAGGCTCGCTATAAGCGCAAAGAAGTAAAAGCCCAGTCCGACCAACAGCGATTCGATATTGAGGCCCGCAAAGAAAACGATTGTTGTGGGCAACAGCGCGACGAAGGCGAGCGGCGGGCGCAGCGCCGCCGGCGCCCGCAGAAGCGCGGCCCGCACCAGAAAAATCCCGATCAGAAGCGCAGCCGCCCTTTGGAGGTGAAAAATGGCCAGCGGCGGCAGGCCGAGCGCGAGGCCGGTCGCGGCGATCGGAGCGAAGTGGATGTAGCAAAGCGGGCTGTGCAGGCGCAGAACCGCACGGATCGGTTCGGGATACGGCGTCAATTCGTCGGCGCGCAATGGAATTGACGCCCACCGCGCATGGTCGTCTGCGCCGACCGCTTCTCCCGTCTTGACCATGCCGAAAGCATCGTCGATCAGCGCCTGCATTCCGGCCGGAATTCCCGGCGCGCCGAGGAACCTGCCAACGGCAATTTCATAGGATCTTTCGAAGTGGGCGGTTTCGTCGCCGACGCCAAACGGCGGGGTCGCAGCGGCAAGGAACGCGCCGAAAATAAGCGCAAGCAGCGCGTAGGCGTCGGCGAGCCGGATATTCTGGACCTTTTCCATGACCGATCTGGTCGACGGGTTCGCGCCGACGGACAAGGTCCGCGTCAGGACCGGAGGCTTTTTCGGGACCGCGCCGCCGATTCAACAAGGTGCGCCCCGCCGGCGCCGGCCACCAGCACAATGAAGGCAATCAAGCTGACCGCTACAGCGCTCATGGACAACTCGCTTCGATGACTGCTGGACGTCAGCAGACCTCGAAGCTGTAAAAATTGTCTCAAGTTTTAGACGGTCTTGCTTAACGCCCGGCGGCGACGCGCCTAATGCCGTTGTGTTTGTCCGAGCGCCCTGCGCACGATCTGTTCAATGGAATAGACGCCGGCGAGCGCCGATACAAATCCGACAAAGGCGATGATCGTGAATCCTGCTGGTCCAATGGCTGTCATTTTCTTTTCTCCCGCCGTCAGCCCTTTTTGGCTCGTCCGGCTGTGTTTATTTGCGGCCATTTAGTGCGCCCCGCTGCGATCCGCATCACACGTTTGCGCACTTTTTCGCGATTTCCGGCGAAGGGACCGAATTATGCGTCCGGCGGCGGTTAACCGCGGGGCGCTGTTGCCTGTCGGCGACAACCCATGCGGGCGCCGCAGGCGGGCGACGCCCCCGGCGTTTCCAAGGCCCTCTTTTACAGTTAACATCTTTCCGCGAGCCGGGCGGGGCCGGACCGCCGGGGGCGCGCCGTTCCCGTGTTTAGTCCGGGGTTGCGGGAGGATGAGGGGCGAATGACCTCCGAAGTCGTGTTGATGAACCGCCAGGCGGTTGCGATGGCCGCGGACAGCGCCGTCACAATCACCGGCCACCAATATCTCAAGACCTATCAGTCGGTGGACAAGCTGTTCCCGCTTGTCGACGGCCAGCCGGTCGCCGTGATGATTTATAACAACGCCGAAATCATGTCGACGCCGTGGGAGACGGTGATCTCCCTCTATCGGGACGCGGCGCGCGGGCGTTCGCTCGACACGGTTCAGGACTACGCCGAAGACTTCATGAATTTCATCTCGGGCAATCCCGACCTTTTCCCCGCCGATCATCAGGATACGGAGTTCTTCAAGCTCCTCGCTGTAGTCTTTACGGTGATCGCTGAAGACTTCGACGCGCAAGTGACCAAGCTCGCGCAGACGCCCGGCGCCCGCGTCAAGGATCATTTCGGCTCTGTTTTCGAGTTCGTCGTCGGCCAGCTTCATGCCGATTACCAGCGCTATCCAGATGACACGCAGCGCGCCGATCTTTCCTGTTTTCCCGGCGGCATGGGCGAGCAAGTGCGACGCCGCTACCGCAACGAGATCGAGCAGTTGATTGAAAGCCTCGTCGTTTCGCTCAGGAATGATTACGGACAGTTCGCCGTGTCCGACGCGACGCGTGAGCGATTGCGGGAGATCGCCGTCTTTGCGGTGACGCGTGACGCCTTTTTTGAGCACTACACCGGGGTCGTTTTCGCCGGCTTCGGATCACGGGACAAATTCCCGTCAATGCGTTCGTATCTTTCTTCGAGCGTCATTCTCGGCATTTTGAAGCGCAAACAGGATCGCGCTGCGGACATGACTTCTGACGGCGGTCCGGTCGTTCAGCCTTTCGCGCAGGACAGGATGATCCGGACCTTTCTGACCGGCATGGACCAATACCTCAGAATGTTCATGTACGGAGAGACGCTGAAGCTGTCGATGAACCTGGTTTCCGACGTCATCACGCGTGCGCCGATTTCCGACCAGCAGCGTCAGGCGCTCTTCCGTGATTATTCGGAGAACAACATGGGCCATGCGCTGCGGGAGTTCTTTAAATCAATAGACGCCTATCAGTACGCCGTACATACGCGGCCGATCTATCGGGCGATTGGTTCACTTCCCAAGCGTGAACTCGGCGAAACGGCGGCTTCATTGATCAAACTGAATTCTTTCCAGCAAAAGGTCATGCATTCGATCGAAACGGTCGGCGGACCAATCGACGTCGCTGTCATTACTCGCAATGGCGGCCTTGAGATGAAGCGCGACAAGCCTGACCTTTAGAGGAGCGACCTATGGCTGAACGGCTGAAGCAGATTTGGGGCGGTTTCGAGCGCGTGACGCAAAGAAGCCTTACCGGCCGCGGCGTAGAGAATATCGAGGTCCCGAACCGGCGCGACATGCAGGCGCATGACGAAGCGTTTTTGCCGCAGAATTTTTCCGCGCCGGCGGATGCCGCCTTCTCCGCACTCAAACGCCGGCTATCCGGCGCCGAGCGGCGCGCAATGCAAAGGGAAACCAGACGCGCGCGCACAGAGGGTCGCGCCCTTTCAGCGCCCCCGGCCCCTATATCAGGGGACGCAGCGGAGGTCAGCGCTCCTGATTCCGTTCGCGATCTAATTCGGGGCCTTCATTCAACGGAGATGCGGACACAGAGGCGGGAATTCGATTACATCGCCTTCGCCGCGGCAAATCCGAAAGCGGCGCCGAAGCTGAAATCCCGGCGGAAGATTTTCGGGATTTTCTGAAACACGCGATTTGTCCGCACAAGGGGATCATTCCTTCGCCGGCCGATAAAGCGAGCCGACGCCGCAGGCAGATTGGCGCTCATGGAAGCGCGAACCGCTCCCTTAATGCGGCGACAACAGCTTTCGTCTGCGCGCGCGTCTCAGACAGGCTCACGCCGGTGTCGATCACATAATCGGCCCGGCGACGCTTTTCGGCGTCAGGCGTCTGTTTCAACTGGATCAAGCGAAATTTCTTCTCGGTCATTCCGGGCCGCGCCATGACGCGATTCTTTTGCGTTTCCGCAGGCGCGGAGACGACCACAATCGCATCGAAGAATTTCTCGTAGCCCTTCTCAAACAGAAGCGGAATGTCGAGCACAGCCAAATCAGCGCCCTCGCGCGCCGCGTTGTCGAGGAAGCGGGCGCGGTCTTCGGACACGAGCGGATGGATGATCGCTTCGAGGTCGGCGAGCGCCGCCGCGTCGTCAAGAACCAGCCCTGAAAGAATATCCCTGTCAACCGCCCCGCAGACGATGGCTCCAGGAAAGCGTTCGGCGATCGCCTGAACGCCCGCGCCGTTCTTTGCGTAGAGTCTGTGCACCGCGTCGTCGGCATTCCAGACGGCGGCGCCTTCGTCCGCGAACATCTGCGTGACGGTCGACTTTCCCATGCCGATGGAGCCGGTTAGGCCGATGGTGATCATGCCGATCCCGACATCAGCGCAGCTTCGAGCCGTGCTCGCAGATCCTCGTCGACCTCCGCCCTCGTTCCAAGCCACCGAAGATAACCGGGAACCGCCTGGCGCATCAGCATCTCGAGGCCGTCTATCGTTTTAAGCCCCCTCGCCCGTGCGGCCCTCAGAAGCGGCGTCTCAAGCGGCGCGTAAACAATATCGAAAATGACGGCGCTCTGTTTCAGAGGCTGAACGTCGAGGTCAAGCGGCGGCGCGCCGTTCATGCCGAGCGATGTGGCGTTAACGACGAGGTCCGCTTCGCTGGCCGCAGCGGCGCGGCGTGTCCAGTCGACGACCTGCGCCGCACCAACGTCCGCAATTTCTGTCGCGCGTCTCTTCGTACGGTTTGACAGCAAAATGCGGCGAACCCCCGCACGTTTCATCGCATAGAGGACGCCGCGCGCAGCCCCGCCGGCGCCGAGAACGAGCGCGGTTCCGGGAAACGGCGTCAGCTCTCGAATTATCGCCTCGGCGGCCGTCGCATCAGAGTTTTCAGCGAATATTTCTCCGCCGCTGAAAGTCAGCATGTTGGCCGCACCGATCGCGAGCGCCGCGTCGCTTGCGCGGTCCGCTATCTTCAGGGCGCGCTCTTTATGCGGGATTGTCACATTAACGCCGACGTAGCCTTGGGCGCGGAGCTCGTTAATCCGCTTACAGAACGCCTCGTCAGTGGGCTCGACGGCGAGCGCATTGTAGCGCGCAGGCGCGCCTTCCCGCGCCGCCCAAGTCGAATGGATGACAGGCGAAAGGCTGTGCGCCGCCGGCCAGCCGACAACGCCTGCGAGTTTTGTCTCTTCAACGGAGATCGCCGCCATCAAAACGCCAGAAATCCTTCGCGGCGAAGATAACCGAGCACCGGATGAAGCGACAGACCGAGAACAGCGAAATAATCCCCCTCGATCTTGTCAAAGAGCCTGCTGCCGAGCGCTTCAACCTGATAGGCGCCGACGCTCTCAAGGATCTCTTCGCCGGCCGCTGCGAGATACATGTCGATTTCAGTTGCGGTCATCGGCCGCATGAAGAGGCGAGGTTCGTCTATGTGGCGGAAGGCGATCTCGCCGTCCCTTGCGATCGTCACAGCGTTGATGAGCGAATGCGCCGCGCCTTGGAGTTCAAGAAGCCTTTCTCGCGCTTCATCCATTGATTGCGGCTTGTCAAATCCCCTGCCCCTGAAATTAAGGATCTGGTCCGAGGCGATGACGGCGCCGGCCGCGGCGACAGCTTGCGCTTTTGCGTCGGCGAGAAGCTGCGCCGCGTCCCGCAAGGTTTTTCCCTCTGCGAGCGCCGCCTCCTTGATCGCCGACTCATCAACACCCGGGCGGACAATGTCGAAGTCTACACCCGCTCCTCTAAGGATGGCCGCGCGGATAGCGCTTCCGGACGCAAGGGTGATTTTTTTCACGGCGCCGGTCATACGTTCTGGCGAGCGGAAAGTTTTGTGAGGATGGCTGCCGCAGTTTCCTCAACCGATTTCCGGGTAACATCGATTACCGGCCAGCGATGCTTGGCGTAAAGACGCTTGGCCTTGAGCACTTCGGCTCTGATTGTTTCGAGGTCGGAATATTCGTCGGCATGATCGGTCGCATTCATGCCGCCAAGCCGGCTCTGACGAATCTGCACCAGTCGTTCCGGGGACGCAATGAGCCCGACCACCAGAGGCTTTCGCAGGTTGAATATCTGCGGCGGCGGCTCCTGACCCGGAATCAGAGGCACGTTGGCGGCTTTCACCCCGCGGTTCGCCAAATACATGCACGTCGGCGTTTTCGACGTGCGGCTGACGCCGACCACGACGACATCCGCAGGCTCCAGATCCCATGTCATTTGCCCGTCGTCATGCGCGAGCGTAAAATCGATCGCAGCGATGCGCTTGAAATACGCGTCGTCCATTTCGTGCTGCGCACCGGCTTTTCGCGTCTGTTGCAGCCCGAGATAGTCGGAAAACGCTCCAATGAACGGATCGAGAACCGAGATCGCAGGTATCTGAAGTTCGGAACAGCGCGCCTCGAGAAGGCGGCGAAGATCGGGATTCATGACAGTGTAAAGAACCAGGCCGGGCGCCGCCTCAATTTCGGCCAGCACGCGTTCCATCTGGGACCGGGAACGGATGAGCGCATAGATGTGTTCAAAGGCGTGCGCTGCAGCAAATTGGGACGTGACCGCCTTGAATACGGCGTTCAGCGTTTCACCAGTCGAATCCGACACAAGGTGAACGTGAAAATAGTTGGCGAGAACTCTCGGCTGCCCCGTCATGCGTTGTCCATTGGTCAGGGAAGGGCGCTTTTGCCCAGGTAAGCCTTTATGCTGTTGAAAGGTGAGGATAACGGCGCCGCGGCGGCGTCTGCAATGAACGCGACATCCGCAGACCCTCAAAAGGCGCCAAACGGGCGCACAGCGGCGCCTTGACGGTATGACCGGGGAAGAACGCCGCGTTCTTCATTCCACAGTATGGGGAAAAGCGGCCGCTTCAGAACGGTCTCGCCGTCTGTTGCTCCTGTTATTCAATGTGTTATCGCCGAGAAAAGGAGTTTGCTCCTTGCTTCGGCCGTACCGGAAAAAAGCTGT
>CALKYG010000026.1 GCA_938003575.1 uncultured Alphaproteobacteria bacterium | reverse complement strand
CAGGCGACTTCACATATTCGGCGAGTTCGGCCTCCAGATCCTTCGAAAGCTGCGTCGGCGTCTTTCCGGCGGCGACCATGTCTTCGACGAGCGGCGTTGAAATGCGGCCGTCGGGACGCACCGTGACCTTGGTCGAGAGTTCCGGCGCGCGCCAGACGAAAACGTCGAGCTGGTCGAGCGGGCCGATGAGATAGTCCGGGGACGGAGCGCCGGGGCTGGCCGCGCCGGCGGAGCCTGAACGAAGCGCATCGGAGCTGATGAGGTCGCCAGAGGAAGCGCAGCTGGCGAGCATGGCCGCGGCGAGCGCGGCGGCGAGTTTGCGGAAAATCATCGGTAATAACCTCGTTTCTTCTCAATCGGGTCCGCTCGCGGCGGACGGGCCGCGAATCGCCGTCACCCTAGACGCTGAGCAAATTCTTTGCCATCGCCAGCGCCCCGGCAGGCGGCGGGTTCCTACGGAATATTAACCCTCAGACGGGCGAATTTTCCTGCGTTTGCGCGGGGTCGCCCTCTGTCTCCCGCGCCTTCCGGCGTTCAATCTCGCCGATCAGGGACAAAGCCTCGTCCCTGCGGCCGAGATCGGTCATGGTCGCCTCGAACAGGGAAACGAGGGCGCTGTCGGCCGGATCGGCGATCACGGCGCGCCGCAGGACGGTCGCAGCCCCTTGCTTGTCGCCGGCCGCCGCGAGCGCAAACCCGAGGACGCGCGGCGAAATCGCGACCGCCTTCGCGGTCCGGATCATCTTTTCGGTTTCCGCGGGGCCGGCTTTGCGTGCGACGGCGCCATATTCCTGCGCCAGCTCGGCGGAAGCAAATATGTGCGTCGGCGGGATCGAGCCGTAGGTATCGGCGGCGTCGGCGAATTCGCCCATGGTCGACAGGAGCCGCGCAAGAGCGAACCGCGCGTCAACATGCGACGGATTCTCAGTTGTGAACCGGCGGAGCGCCAAAGTCGCCGCCTTGAAGTCGCCCGCCGCTTCGAGCGCCGCCGCGAATCGTTCGACCGGCGCGTAAAAGTCAGGAGCCAGCGCGATCGCCGACTTCCACCGTCCGGCCGCGCCCGCTGAATCGCCTGCAAGCGACAACGCATCGCCGGCAATCGCAAGAGAGAGCGGCGCGCCGTCTTCGGCCGCCGTTTCCGCCGCACGCCGCATGGCTGCGGTGTCGCCCGATGCGATCGCAGCGGCGAGTGCGATGATCGCAACCTCCCGGTCGGTCGCTTCCCCGGGCGAAACCAGCCGCCGGTCGGCGCCCATCAGCGTCGCGCCGGCGCCGCGGATGAGCGGTTGCTCCTTGATTCGCCGCACCGCGGCCGCGAGCTGGTCAGCGCTGGCGCCGGCCCGGTTCATTCGTACGTAGGCGAGATCCGGTCTAGTCTCACCGAGACGGCGGAGGAACTCGCCCGCAGCGTCATCGCGCTTCATGTCCCGGGCAATCTCATAAGCGAGATCGAGGGCGACCCAGTCCTTTGGCGCCGCCGCGAGGCGCTGGTTCGTTAATTGAGCGGCCTGAGCCGGCTCGCCCGCGCGCCACTTTGACAGCGCCGCAAGAAGGTCAACCCTCTCCGCCCCCTTCATGCCGTCCCGGGCGAGATCGGCAAACCGTGTCGCCGCGGAAGCGTCGCCGTTGATGAGGCTTTGCAGCGCCGCCAGGCGCAGGCCCTCATGGTCGAGAACGGATTGAAATCTCGCGGCTCGCGCTTCGTACATCTTCGCCGCCTCGCCGAGATCGCCCGACCGAATCCGCCGTTCGATTCGCAGGGCCTCGATGCGGTCCGCTGACGCCCCCGCCTCTTCGGCGCGGCGCAATGCCGCGTCGGCCGTCTCAAAATCGTTCTCATCGAGCGCGAAGCGGACGCGCACCAGCCATGCCTCGCCGGCGAGGTCGTCAGGGCCGCGCAGAGCGAGGTTCAAATCGTTCATCGCATCGCGCGCCGTCGCTGTCAGATTGTAACGCGCCCGCGCACGGACAAAGGCGAAGTATGGATTGTCGTCGCGTCCGGACGCGTCAGCGAACGCGTCGAGAAAACGTCCCTGCCGCAACGCAGCCTCGGCGCGAAAAAGCCGCGCCGTTTCCGGATCATCCGAGAATAGGCCCTGTTCCGAGATTTCGGCGAGAAGATCGTCGTAAAGACCGGCGGCGACGAGGGCTTGCGCATAGTCGCGCTCAAGATCGGCGGTCCGCGCCGCGCGCCATTTCGCCCCGATAGCCCGCGCTTTGCCGGGAGTCATGACTTCGACCGCAGCCGGCGCTTTCGGCGCGAACCTCGTCACGGCCGCGACTGCAAGCGCCGCCGCCGCGAGCCCGAGTATCGCGGCCGTGAACAGGGCTGTTGAAATTCTGACGGTCATTTTTCCTTCAGATCAGGGCGTGCGCCGCCCTCCCTCGCCTAACGGCTGCCGATCCCGAGAACCGCCACCCTCACCGTCATCAGAACAATCAGGAAATCAAGCAGCAGCGAGAAATGCCTGATGTAGAAAAGATCATAGGTGAGTTTGTCGCGGGCGCCATCGACCGTCGCCGTATATTCGTGCTTGACCTGGGCCCAGCCCGTGATTCCCGGCTTGACGAGATGACGCTCATGATAGCGGGGGATCGCCTTTTCCAGCACGGCCACGAATTCCGGCCGCTCCGGGCGCGGGCCGACGAAGCTCATTTCGCCCTTCAGGATGTTGATCGCCTGCGGAATCTCGTCGATTCGGGTGCGGCGGATGAAGCGTCCGACCCTCGTGATTCGATTGTCGTCCTTCGACGCCCATCGCGCGCCGTCCTTCTCCGCATCGGTCCGCATCGATCTGAATTTGTAAATTTCGAACGCTTCGCCCCGAAAGCCGACCCGGCGCTGCCGGTAGAGGACCGGGCCTTTTGAGTCGAGTTTGATGGCGATCGCCGTCGCCAGAAGCAGCGGCGCGAAGAACAGGATCAGGCCGAGCGCCGCAACGATATCAAAGACGCGCTTCCCCCACTTCGCCGGCTTCGGATAGCGGGTCAGAACACTGCGCGCCATTTCATTGTCATTGACGGCGGCGAGATCAATCTTCCCGGCGGCATCCGGGGTGCGGGCCCCGGCCCCGACCGAATAAAGCACCAAGCCGTGGCCGAGGCGGCGCAGCCTCTCAGGCGCAAAGGCCGCGGCGAGCATGATGACGGCGGCGCCGGCGGCGATCAGCGCCGCTTGCTGCGACAAGGCGCCGACACCCCCAATGAATTCCGCAGGCATTGTTGTTTCGCTTCGCGACAGAATTAACCGATTTTGC
>CALKYG010000025.1 GCA_938003575.1 uncultured Alphaproteobacteria bacterium | reverse complement strand
ACGACGTCGACAAGCCGGCTGTCGGCGCTGTTGAACGCCTTCACATCGACGGCGCGCTCGCCGATATAGGGGCTGCCTCCCTCTATAGCTATCTCAACGATATAGCGCTGCGATTCGTTATTTGAGAGCAACGACGCCATCGCTGTCCGCTCGGGGAGAAATCTGCGAAGCGCGAAAATGAAAACGACGCCGATCAGCGCGTTGATGATTCCGAGCGGCGCAATCTCGAAAATGTGGAACGGGGCGAGACCCTCTTCGCGCGCCACGCCATCGACAAGAATGTTCGTCGACGTGCCGACGAGCGTGATAGTGCCCCCGAGTATTGCCGCATAGGAAAGTGGGATCATATGGCGGGACGGCGCTTCCCTCACCTGCTCTGAAAGCGCCAGCGCGACCGGGATCATCAACATGACCAGGGGGGTGTTGTTCATAAATGCCGATAGCGCCGCGACGATCACGAGGAACCCGAAAATTGCAAGATTGGGACGCCGGCCGACACGCTTGATCAGGGCGCGAGCCAGCTCGTCCAGAACGCCGGTCCGCACCAGAGCGGCCGACATGATGAACATGGCGCCGATCGTGAGGGGCGCCGGGTTTGCGAGCGCATCGACAAGATCTCCGCTCGAAATGATTCCCAGCGCCAGAAACACGCCGACGGCGGCAAGGGCCGAGACTTCCGGCGGGCGCCATTCCTTGGCGAACGCGACGAACAGCGCGACAAGGACAAGAGCGGCGACATAGGGCGCATATGCGTCAAGGCCGAAAATCAAAATGGTCTCCGCACGGATGGACTCGAGGACAAAGAGCAGGCGCGCAGACCGCGGTCAATGGACCGATGGCTATATGCGCCTGCGGCGGTATTGAATGCCATATCCCGAGTTCGGCCGCGGGACCGCTCCCAACTCTAGGATGCCGCCATGCGGCGAATTGGAAACGGCACGATCTTGTTGTCGGCGTCGTGGCCGATATCCGCCGATCCGAGAAACGGAATTCCGACGCGCTCGCACCAGTATTTGACTATATCGGCGACGCTCCTCTCGAACGGCGGATCATTGTCCGGGATCTTGCTGAACCGTCCAAGGCGAATCCCGGCGGCGCGCTGAACATTCGGGCTCGACACGACATGGAACATCGACCGATCAATCCGGTAATGATGCTCGTCGACGTCTTCAAGCATCAAGACCGCGCGCGAAAAATCCGGCTCCGCAGCCGTCCCGAGCAGGTTGCTGAGGACCGTCAGATTGAAAGCAAAAGCCGGGCGATCCGCGCTCCAGGCAGGCTCCAACGCAGTCGAATCGCCTTCGACGAGCCATGACAAGACGCGAAGGACGGCTGCGTCGCCTCCCGGCCTCGCCGCATCCGCAGGCATGGGTCCGTGAACCGATCGGCCGACTCCCTCGCGCGCGAGTCGCGCAAGAAGAAATCCGGCGTCACTGTAGCCAATGTAGGATTTAACATGCGCATCCCGATTAAGGGCGCCGAACAACGCTTCATCGAGGCGGCAGGAGCCGTAGCCGCCGCGAGCGAACCATACCGCGTCGACCGCCGGATCGTTCGCCGCTTCAAGGAAGGCCGCTGATCGATCGCTGTCTGTTCCTGCAAAATGGCCGGAGGACAGGAAGCATTGCGGGTGGAAATAGAGGCGCAGCCGCTCGCCGAAACGCCGGGCGGCCAGCGCGCTTACCTTTTCCGCCGTTTCCGGCGGCAGCCGATTGGCAGGCGCGACGACCGCGATTGAAAAGGTCTTTTTCGCCATTTTGTTGACGCGTCTCGCGAATAATGGGTTTTTCGCAATAGTGTTCTAGGGTCGTCCGATCATGAATGGAAAGCGTCAATATTTCCTGTGCGGCGTCGGCGGATCAGGCATGCTGCCGCTCGCCATGATCCTGAAAGCGCGAGGCGAAATCGTCGCCGGCTCCGATCGGGCGCTCGACCAGGGGCGCACAGCCCCCAAATTCGACTTCCTTCGCTCAAATGGGATCGCTCTTTTTCCACAGGACGGTTCCGGTTTTACGAGCGCTGACCAGATCCTCGTCGCCTCCGCCGCAGTCGAGAGCTCGGTGCCCGACATTCAGGCGGCGATACGCCTTGGCGCAAGGCGGATGGGCCGCGCTGAGCTGCTCGCCGAGCTTTTCAACGCCGCTGAAACGCCGATCGGCGTCGGCGGCACTTCCGGAAAATCCACAACAACCGCGATGATCGCCTGGATCCTTCATTCCGCCGGACGGGATCCGACCGTCATGAACGGCGCGGTCATGAAGAACTTCGTTTCGGAGAATTCGCCTTTCGCAAGCGCGCTTGTTGGAGCGGGCGGCGTCTTTGTAAGCGAGCTGGATGAAAGCGACGGAACAATCGCGCTTTACGAGCCGAAGATCGCGGTTCTCAACAATGTATCGCTCGACCATAAATCAATGGACGAGTTGCGCACTCTTTTCGGCGACTTCATCGCCAAAGCTGAAATCGCCGTGCTCAATCTCGATGATGAAGAGACGATGCGCCTCTCCCGTCTCGCTAAGACCGCCGTCACCTATTCCCTGACGACCGGGGAAGCCGATTTCGGCGCCGTCTCGATCAAACCGCAGCCATTGGGCGTGTCCTTCATGGCTGTCGACAGGCGCGGCGGCGAACAGATCGCGATTTCATTGAAGTCGCCCGGGCGGCACAACGTGTCGAACGCGCTCGCCGCGATCGCCGCCGCCACGGCCGCGGGGGTGACCTTCGTCGACGCCGCGCGGGCCCTCTCCTCCTTTGAAGGCGTCAAGCGGCGCTTTGAGCTTGTCGGCGAAGCAAACGGCGTCGTCATCATCGACGATTTCGGGCACAATCCGGACAAGATCGCGGCGACGCTCAAAACGCTTCACGAATTCCCAGGCCGCCTGCTCGTGATGTTTCAGCCGCATGGTTACGGCCCATTACAGAAGATGCGCGCGCAATTCGTCGAGTCTTTTGCGCAACATCTCGCGGCCGACGACATTTTGCTGATGCCTGAGCCGGTCTATTTCGGCGGCACGGTCGACAAGAGCGTCGGCAGCCGGGACATCGCGATTGGCGTTACGCTGCGCGGCCGGCGCGCCGAGGCGCTGCCGACGCGCGAAGCGTGCGGCGCAAGGCTCGTGAGCCTCGCGCGGCCAGGCGACCGCATTGTCGTGATGGGCGCAAGAGACGACACTTTATCGATTTTTGCGGCCGAACTCGTTGAAAGAATCAGGCGAGCCTGAGTTTGCGGCGCAGAGCGCGCCTTTGCCGCCGCAGCGATT
>CALKYG010000024.1 GCA_938003575.1 uncultured Alphaproteobacteria bacterium | reverse complement strand
CCGGCGCTCCTTTTACCGGCGTCCCAGCACATTGTTGAGATAGCGGAGAAATTCGCTGTCCGGAGAAAGAAGAATGGTGGAATCGCCAGTCTTCATCGCCTCCTCATAGGCGAGCAACGACCGATAAAAAGCAAAGAATTCCGGATCCTTGCCATAGGCCGCCGCGAAGACCGCGTTCCTCTCGGCGTCCGCCGTCCCGCGGAGCTTCTCGCTTTCCTCAGAGGCGGTCGCCTTGATCTCCGTCGCTTCCCTGTCGGCCTGCGCGGTGATCTTTTGAGCTTCCTCGTTTCCCTGGGCGCGGATCTGCTGGGCGAGCTGATTTCGCTCCGTGATCATTCGCTGGAACACCGCTTGACTGTTTTGAAGCGGCAAGTCGGCGCGGCGAATTTTCACGTCGATGATTTCGATCCCAAGCTGGCGCGCGGACGCGCCGAGAAGGTCGCGGATGCGAACCATGAGCTCGCTGCGCTTGCCGGACACAATTTCATCGACCGAGACCTCGCCGAGCACGCGGCGAACCGTCTGGTTCATCTGCGTCGAAAGTCTTTGCTCGCCGCCGGCGACCGTGCGGACAGATTGATAAAACAACACGGGATCGACAATCCGATAACGGGTGAACGCATCGACGCGAAGGCGCTCCTGATTCCGCGCGATGATCTCGATCTCGTCCTGATCAAGCTCAAGATTGCGCCTGTCGATGAATTCAACATTCTCGATGAACGGCGTCTTGAACTTCAGCCCCGCTTCCGAGTGCTTTCCGACCGGTTCGCCGAACCGGAGCACGATCGCCGACTTCGACTCGGGCACGATGAACGCCGCATTCAACAACACGAAAAGACCGACAAGAAGAGAGCCGGCAAAAACGGCGAGGTTGGCCTGTCGCATCACTGTGTCCCCTTCTTGTTCAGTTCGTTGAGCGGCAGATAGGGAACGACGCCGGGGCCCGATTTTTCGTCGATTATGATCTTGTTCATTGGCCCAAGCACGCGCTCGACGGTCTCGAGATACATCCGTTGGCGGGTCACTTCCGGCGCTTTTTGATATTCAGTCAGGATCGCGTCGAAACGGCTGGCCTGACCTCGGGCGTCGGCGGTGACTTGCGCCTGATAGGCGCGGGCGTCCTCGAGAATCTTCTGCGCCTGTCCTCTCGCTTCCGGCACGACCTTGTTTGCATATTCCCGCGCCCTGTTGATGAATTGCTCGCGGTCCTGCGATGCGGCGATCACGTCGAGGAACGACTGGTTCACCTCCTCAGTCGGAGGATCGGCCTTTTCAAGGTTGACGGATACGACTTCGACGCCCGCTTTTTGCTCGTCAAGCGTTTGCTGTGTGAGTTGGCGCGTTTCTTCCATGACGACTGCGCGGCCTTCCGTCTGAACGAAATCCAGTTCGTTGCGTCCTACGACTTCGCGGATGGCGGCTTCGGCGACTGCGCGAACGAGCGTTTCCGGTTCTTCGATCCGGAAGATGAATTGCGCGACGGGAGGCAACTCATCGCCTTGCGCCGTCACGTCCGGTTTGATGCGCCACTGAACCTTGATCGCGACATCGACAATATTCTTGTCGCCGGTCAGCATCAGGCCGGCCGACCTCTCGCCACGCTGCGTCGACTGCGGCACGATGGTCTCGCGAAACACGGTGACGGTTTCCTTGCGGGCGTTCTGGAACGGCGCAGGCGCGTGCCAGTGAAGACCGGGTCCGGTCACCCGATCGAACTTGCCAAACGTGGTCACGACGGCGAGTTCGGATGCGGCGACCTGATAAACGCCGCTCAACACCCACAGCACCGCAAGCCCGGCGCCGGCGAGAGCGATCGTTTGCCTGTTAAATTGCGGCGCGCCGCCGCCGTTCCCGCCGCGAGGAAACGCACGTTTCAAACGCTGTTTCGATGCTTTCAGCAATTCATCAAGATCGGGCGGCTCTCCGCCGCGCCCGGGCCCGCGCCCGCCATTGTCGCCGCCGCCCGGCGGCCGCGGCGGCTGTCCCCAAGGTCCGCGCACGGGCCCGCGCCCGCCGCCTTTTCCTGAATTGTCCTGCCAAGGCATTCCTTGTCCTTCCCGCCGCCGCGCGGCGCTTATGCTTTCCGGAGGGCGGCCCGGGGGCTCGCCAAAATGGTGAGCCGTATATATGTCAACGCTTTCCGCGGGCGCAATGAGACCGCCCGATTTTTAGCGACTTCTATCAGGGACTTGCGATGACCGACGCAGACCTGCTGATGAAAGTCAGGGCGGCCCTCAAAGGGATCGCCCGACCGGACGGCAAGGGCGACATTCTGACCACAGGCGCCGTTGAGGGCTTGAGCGCAACGACCAAGGGGGTTGTTCGGTTCACCCTCGCCGCTGAAAATATCGGCGGCGATTCCGCCCCGGTTCTCTCCGCCGCCATCGCCGCCGTTGAAGGCGTGCCTGGCGTCGTACGGGTCGCGGCCTTTGCAGCCGCAAATCAGCGGGAAGGCCCGTCCTCCGGGCCTACCGCCCATGATAACCCGCTCGGCCTCGTTCGGCCCTCGCGAATCGAGGCGGCGGGCGCCGAATTGAAACTCGTCAAGAATGTCATCGCCGTCGCGAGCGGCAAAGGCGGCGTCGGCAAATCAACGGTCGCCGCAAATCTCGCCGTGGCGTTGGCGCAGCAAGGCGTCAAGGTCGGCCTTCTCGACGCCGATATTTACGGTCCGTCGCTTCCGACCATGTTCGGACTTTCCGGCCGGCCGGAAATTGTCGACGGCAAGATCATTCCGATCGAGAAATTCGGCGTCCGCTTGATGTCGATCGGGCTTCTTGTGGAGGAAAGTCAGGCGCTCGCATGGCGCGGGCCGCTGGTGATGGGCGCCCTGCGCCAGCTGATCGCCGATGTCGCCTGGGGTCCGCTTGACGTGCTCGTTATCGATACGCCGCCCGGAACCGGCGACGCCCACCTGTCGCTCGCGCAGTCAAAGCGCCTGACCGGCGCCGTCATTGTGTCGACGCCCCAGGAATTGGCGTTGGCGGACGTGCGGCGCGGCGTTCAGTTCTTCCGCATGGCGAATGTCCCGATCATCGGAGTCATCGAGAACATGGCGTGGCTTGAAGATTCAAACG
>CALKYG010000023.1 GCA_938003575.1 uncultured Alphaproteobacteria bacterium | reverse complement strand
GCGCACGAGGTCGCCGGTTTCGATCATTTGCGCCGTTGCTTGAGCAAAACGAGCTTCGTCGCGATCGAGCGGAGGCATCGTGAAAACACCGGCGAACGCAGTCGCCAGCGCAAACAGCGCGACTGCGGCGATCCGGGCGGCCATTGCCCCCGGAGACCGGTTGAAAAAGGCTTTCATCGAGGATTCCCAAGCCGAATCCTATACGGCGCGAAGCGCATGTCACGACCCAAGCCTTTCATTTCGTCCAATTTTCTGCAACCAGTCGCAAAGATCGATGACCGGAATGCCAATGTCATCCATAAAGCGAGACACCTGCCCGGCGGCGATCTTCGGGCTTGATCTGCGCCCGACACAGGCGCTGCCGGCCATCAGCGTCGTCATACCCATGTTTGACGAATCCGGAGGTGCGCGCGAACTCATCCAGGAGATTTCGTCCGCCTTGACGGGGATCGCGCACGAAATTGTTGCCGTAGACGATTGCAGCCGTGACGGGACGTTGGTCGAACTTCATTCCGCCCGACGTGATACGCCCAACCTTCGCATCTTAGCACATGAAGCAAATGCGGGCCAAAGCCGTGCTGTAAGGACAGGTGTGATTGGTGCGAAGGCTCCGATTGTGGCGACGATTGATGGAGACGGCCAGAACGATCCCGCGGATATTATGCTGTTGTATCAGAGACTTATCCGCCCCTCCGCCCCTCCGCTACTCGCCATGGTTGCCGGTGAACGTCGGGAACGGATCGATGCGGCATCGAAAAGATTGGCTTCCGGCGTCGCTAACCAGATCCGCAAGCTGATCCTGAATGACGGATCGGCCGATACTGGATGCGGCCTGAAAGTCTTCTATCGCGACGCCTTCCTGCGGCTTCCCTATTTCGATCATTTGCACCGCTATCTGCCTGCGCTGATGATTCGCGAGGGTTTTGTGGTTGAGTTTGCGCCAGTTGGCCACCGTGCACGCGAGCATGGCGCATCAAAATACAACAATCTGGGGAGGCTTGCGGTCGCATTCCGGGATATCCTCGGCATGGTGTGGCTGAAAGCGCGCGCTCGATCGCCGAAGTCGATTTCCGAGCTAGAGCCGCCCAGCGACTATGATACGATATAAGCGACCAAATTGGCCTCGGGAGGCCGGAACTCAGGAGTTAGGGCAGTTATGGTGCTTCAGGTTTTTCCGCTTCTTACAATCAGCTTGATCATCTACACTGTGCTCACAGTGACGGGTATGGGCGGCGAAGGCGGCGCTGTATGGCACGACATCGTCGTGGTCAGCCTTCCGATGTATTCGGGCGATATCTGGCGGGTGACCTGGGGGACGCTTTTCCTGACAGGCAGCATGGGATTGCTGTTCGTCGAACTTATTCGGGCAACCAAGGCCGGAACGGCCTCGATTACAAATCACCTCTTATCATTCCTTCTGTTTGTCGTCGCCCTTTTGCTATTCATTCTCGCTAAAGGTTACGGCAATTCGACCTATTTTATCTTTCTCACGATGACTTTTCTTGACCCGATGGCGGGTCTGGTCGTGACGACGGTGACGGCGCGGCGCGATCTTGCAGTCACGGACATTCAAAAGAACCGCTAACTTAGACTAGGCGATTAATAAACGTAGGCTGCGCCGTTTCCGCGCGCCGACGTGCTGCGTCATAGGCGCGTTTCGCTTCGGCGTGGTGCGGCAACGATTCAAATCGAAACGTGTCTCCGTGCAGACTTTCACTGCCATCGCAGCGCCTGGAGTATAGTGCAACGACGGTGATCGCTTTAGTTTCCGTTAACCTTGCCGGAAGATGAATCTGTGACGCCATGGGCGCTCTTAAGGCAATAAGCCTGCCGCAAATCGCCGCCTGTTTTAAGTTTATTTACGGCTAAGCCCATAGATGGTCGTTCAACAGCGTTGGGCGGCGAAATGGATGATCGCGTGAAGGCGTGGTTCGGTGGTTCGCGTAAAAGCGGCGGGCAGACCTTGTCAGATTCTGAGAAAACCATTGGCGGATCCGCCGACGCAGACTTGGCTCAGGCCGAGGAGTGCGCGCGCATCGAGCCCGCT
>CALKYG010000022.1 GCA_938003575.1 uncultured Alphaproteobacteria bacterium | reverse complement strand
TGCGGCGTCCTCGATGATTACCTCGCTGACGGGCTCAGGGTCGACGCCGGGGGGGTCTGCCTCTCCTGCGATCCCGCATGGGAGGCGGCCGTCTTTGCCGCCAAACAGCATGATTTCTGGGGCGCAGCCAAAAAGACCCCTAGACCCATGAAGGTTCTTGCCGCACAGCATCCCTCGACAACCGTCCCTCGATCCTCCATCCGGCGCTTTGAGCGCCTTGGGGTCAAGGTTGAAAGGGCGCATGGATTTAGCCATCTCCTGCCCTTTGAAGCGCCCGATCTGGCGGCGGAATTTCTGACCAAGCCCTGATTTCGGCGCGCGCCCTTGGACCGCGGTCCTCTTTTTGCTAAGGGCGTTCGCAATTCGGCCGTCGCCGCACGAAATCCGACGGCGGCAGTCCAAACAGTTAGGGAAACGACCCATCATGAGCCAAACAGCAGCATCGCCGCAAGTAACCGGTAAAATGTTCCTTTTTGAAAAGCCGGAGCTGCTCAACCGCGAACAGCACGGCGATCTCGGCCTCGATCCGGCGAAGAAGCCGTTCGGCTTTTGCGCCCATATCAAAGCTGTCCCGCTGACGCTTTCTGAAGTTTTCGAAGCGAGCAAGCACTATCCGATCGTGTTCCACTCAAATGAGGAGCCGCTGCCGGCCGCCATCGTCGGCCTTATCACCGACGTCAATCTGTTCGTCGACGACGAGGGCAATTGGGAACGCAACGCCTATATTCCAGGCTATGTTCGACGTTATCCGTTTGCGCTCGCCGCAGAGTCCGGCAGCGACCGGCTGGCGCTCGTTTTCGATGCTGCATATGAAGGCGTCTCGAAATCCGCCTCGCGCAAGCTGTTTGACAATGGCCAGCTCAGTGAATTCTCAAAGCAGGCGATGGACTTCACACGCACATATGAAAACGATAGGCGCATCACTGAGCAGGCGGTCCAGGCGCTCAAGAAATTCAATCTTATCCAGCCGCAATCGGCGCAATTCACGCCGGTCGGCGCCACTGAAAATATCACCTTTGCGCAATATTTCGGAACCGATGAGAAGAAGCTGCAGGAGCTTTCAGACGAGCAGTTCCTCGAACTGCGCCGGACGAACCTGCTCCCGATTCTTTACGCGCAGTTGATGTCAATGGCTAATTGGCGCCACCTGATCTCGCGCCGCATGCAGCGTTTCAGCATGACGGACGTTCAGGCGATAACGCCGCCGCGCCTTTCCTGACGCTTCTCCTTCACGACTGAGCGAGAAGGCAATCCGAGCCCGACGGCCTTGTTGGCCGCGCGGGCAGTCTCGCGTAAGGAGACTTGCATGAAGGTTTTGCTCGGGTCGTTCATCCTTGCTCTAGCGACAGATCCGGCCGGCGCGTCGGCTGTCGTCACAGAACACGCGCGCACTGAACTGATTGCAGAGGCGGACGGCGTCACACCCGGCGGAACTCTTACCCTCGCGCTCGCACAGGAGCTGGAAGCCGGCTGGCATGTTTACTGGAAGAATCCGGGAGATTCGGGCCTCCCGCTTGAGTTTGACTGGAGCCTTCCTAACGGCGCAGCGGCCGGCCCGATCGATTACCCGGCGCCGCAGCAAATTCCGGTCGGGCCGCTAGTCAATTTCGGGCATGAAGGAGCGCCGGTCTTCCTCACCAGCGTGACGGCGTCGCCGGACGCCGTGGTCGGATCGACGTTTGACATCGCGCTTCAGGCGACATGGCTCATTTGCGCGGATATCTGCGTTCCTGAAACTGGCTCCTTCTCGCTGTCCGTGCCGGTTGTCGCTGTGACGTCGCCCGATCCCACGAGAGCCGCACTATTCTCGCGCGCGCGCGACGGCTTACCGAAATCGTTCGGCGGCGAGGCGTCATTCTTCGTGAGCGGAAAAAAAATCGAGCTTCGCGTTCGAGGCGCGCCTGAGGGTGCGGACCCCTATTTCTTCCCGGATCTCTCTGGAGTCTCCGAGCCTTCGGCCGAACAGAGAAGCATGCGTAAGGACGGCGAACTGTCAATTGAGATCATGGCGGGCGCGCAGGCGGCGGCGATTGGCGATAGGCTCGACGGTGTTCTTTCGATTGTCGGCCCTGACGGCAGGATCGCGGTCAGCCTTTCTGCGCAACGTGTGACCGCGCCTGTGGCGGCGGTCGATTCCGGGCGGTCGCTTGCCGGTCTCCTATTCGCGGCGTTTTTAGGCGGCGCGATTTTGAACCTCATGCCGTGTGTTTTCCCCATCCTCTTCGTCAAGGCCGCTACGATGGCGAGATCAGCAAGCAGCGACCTCAGGGCGATGCGCAGGCGCGGCCTTCTCTACGGCGCTGGCGTCATTGGGTCATTTGCAGTGCTTGGCGGCCTTCTCCTCGCGCTGCGTGCGGGTGGGGAGGAGATCGGATGGGGTTTCCACCTCCAGTCGCCCTCCGTCATTATTCTCTCCGCTTACGTTCTGTTTGCTGTCGGATTGAATTTCGCTGGCGTCTTCCACATCGGTTCAAGCCTTCAAAATGTCGGTTCGGGACTTTTCGCCGGCAACGACGACGATATTGCGGCGTTTCTCACCGGCGTTTTCGCCGTTTTCGTTGCGGCTCCATGCGTCGGACCATTCCTCACCGCGCCGGTCGGCGCCGCGGCCTTCCTGCCGCCGCTTGAAGGCATGTCGATATTCGTCGCGATGGCGGCGGGTCTCGCAGCGCCCTTTGTGGCGCTTTCCTTTTCGCCTGCGCTCGCCAGGGCGCTTCCGAAGCCCGGCCCATGGATGGAGCGGTTTCGCCAGATCCTGTCTTTCCCCGTCTTCGCGGCCGCCGCCTATTTCATCTGGGTGCTTTCTGCACAAGCGGGACAGGCTGGTCTCGCTCTTGGGCTGGTCGGCCTTCTTGCCGTCGCAATCGCTGCGCGCTTTTGGGATTGGGGACAGTCTGCGCCCGCCGCGCGGGTTGCGGCCGGACTCTTCCTGCTTCTCTCCCTTGTGCCGGCTGTGCTCACCAGGCCCACTGACGTAGCGTCACAAGAAGTCAGCATCGCCTTCGACCCAGCGGATATCGACGCGCGCCGCGCCGCGGGGGAACCGGTCTTCGTCGATTTTACCGCCGCATGGTGCATTACCTGTCAGGTTAACAAGCTGACCGTTCTGTCCCTGCCGGGGGTTGGGGCGGCGTTTGAAGAAAGCGGTGTCACGATCGTGACAGCCGACTGGACCAATCGTGATCCGGTCATCGAAAAGGCGCTTGCCGCATTCGGCGCCAACGGGGTGCCGCTCTATGTGTTTTACCCGGCAGGGGGCAGGGAACCGGTCATTATACCCCAGCCATTGACGGCTGAGGCGATTATCTCGACCATCTCTTCTAAATGAATTGGAGGGTTCGCGTGCTGAAGCGTTCGCTCTTTTGCGGTGTCGCGGCTTGCCGGCGACGGCCGCCGCAGCGGCGCTGGTAGTCGATGCGCTTGCGCTGGTGTTTTCGGGCCCGACGCTGAAAGGCGAAGTGATTTCGCTTGATCTATTCAAGGGGCGGTCGATCGTACTCGTATCGACGAATGATGGGCGCCCATTCGTGCAGAAGCATTATTCGACCGGCAACATGCAGAAGATCCAAAAGGTGGCGCGCGATGCGGGGGCCGTCTGGATCACGGTTATTTCTTCCGTCCCTGGCAAACAGGGGCATGCGGATGCGGCCAGAGCGGCGCGGCTGACCGAAGAACGCGGGGCGGCGCCTGATTTCGTTCTGCCCAATCCTGACCGCGCCGTCGGGTAGGCTTTTGGTGCGAAAACGACGCCCCAAACGGCGCTGATCGATAAAGATGGCGTTTTTCGATATGGGGCGCGATCGACGACCGGCCGACCGCCGACCATGCGAGCGTTAAGGGCGCGACCAATTATCTGCTCGCGGCGCTCAATAGCGTGCAGGGGGAGACCGGTCCCGGTTTGGGAGACAATACCCTATGAGTGTTCTGTCAAGTACAAGTAAGCTCGGACCCTTTTAATTGGAGCCCGCCGATTATCGCGCAGCGACCCTGACGCCGTTTGCGGTGGCCGGTCCCGCGGGGTCCGCTGCGGTAATTGCAAAAATGGCGGTGACGGCGATCGTCGCAATGAGATTGCGGGCGAAGCGTCGGACAAGGCGGCGGTTGGCTTGTTTCATCATCGTATCCGGCGTTTACGGCGCCAACCTTAAAATCCGTTGAGGCGGCTGCCTAAAATCCATATCAATTGGAAGCTTCGTTGCGTCCGCGGGGGGGCTTAGGGTTAATAGGATCATGAGCGATATCACCAAAGGTTCCGCTTGGCGCCGGCTTGAAACGGCCGCCGATACGCTCCGCAAAAAGCGAACCATTGATCTGTTCAACGCAGACCCGGACCGCGCCGAGGAATTCTCCATCGAGGCCGCCGGGCTCTATCTCGACTACTCGAAGAACAAGATAAGCGGCGAAGCGATGGTTGCGCTGCTCGACCTTGCGCGCGAAGCGGACCTTGAGGGCGAAATTGCCCGTATGGTTCACGGTGATAAGATCAATACAACCGAGAATCGGGCGGTCCTTCATGTCGCTCTTCGCGATTTTTCGGCGCGGCCCTACCTCGTCGACGGCGAAAATGTAGCCTCTGCGATCGCGGCCGAACGCGAGAAAATGAGAAAATTTGCGAATCGGTTCGAGCACGGGGACTTGAAGGGCTTTTCCGGCGCGCCGATCAATACAATTGTCAATATAGGCATTGGGGGATCCGATCTTGGGCCGCTGATGGCGGTCGAGGCGCTGCGCCCCTTCCACCTTAGCGGCAGGCGCGCCTTCTTCGTTTCGAATGTCGATGGACAACACCTCGTCGATACGCTGAGCAAGATCGACCCGGCGCGGACGATTTTCATCATCGCATCGAAGACCTTCACCACTCAGGAAACGATGACGAACGCGGAAAGCGCTCGCGCCTGGTTCCGGTCGCATGGCGGCGGGGAATCAGACGTTGCTAAGCACTTCATCGCGCTGTCTACGAACGCGAAGGCGGCGGCGTCGTTTGGCGTGGCGCCCGAGAACATGTTCTCATTCTGGGACTGGGTGGGCGGGCGCTATTCAATGTGGTCAGCGATTGGCCTTTCTATCGCACTGCAATGCGGCTGGACAGCATATGAAGGGTTTCTAAAGGGCGCACACGAGATGGATGAGCATTTCAGGGCCGCGCCGGCCGCGAGAAATATGCCGGCGCTCCTCGCGCTCGTCGGAATCTGGAACCGGAATTTCATCGGCGCGAGAAGCCTCGCCATCCTTCCCTACGACCAGCATCTTCACCGTCTGCCTGCCTATCTCCAGCAGCTCGACATGGAATCGAACGGCAAGTCGGTCCTAAAATCGGGCGCAAGCGCACCCTGCCCTACAGGACCGGTCCTTTTCGGCGAACCTGGCACCAATGGCCAGCATGCGTTCTATCAGCTGATCCATCAAGGTACGGACCTCATCGCTTGCGACTTTATAGCTGCGGCTAAAACATCCACCCCTCTTTCCGACCATCATGAAAAGCTGCTCGCGAATTTCCTCGCGCAGACCGAGGCGCTGATGATCGGCATGACCGAAGAAGAAGCGCGCGCCGCGCTCGTGTTGGAGGGAATGAGCGTCACAGAGATCGATGAGCTTGCACCGCACAAGGTTTTCCAAGGCGACCGGCTGACCAACTCGATCCTGATGGAGGCGC
>CALKYG010000021.1 GCA_938003575.1 uncultured Alphaproteobacteria bacterium | reverse complement strand
GTGCAGCAAAAAAAGGCGTCGAAAATGGGATAAAATGCTAAAAACAATATGGTCGAATTTTTTCCTGAGGTCTTGAAAAAATCAGCCTCCCTTATAATCTCGTGTTCATCGATTCTGAGAAGACCGTCCAACCGAGGTGAAGCATGTCGGATCACTGCACTGATGACGGCGCCGCCCGCCTGGCAGCCAAAATCCGCGATTTCTGGATGAAGAAAGGGTTCGACGTCGAAGTCGACTTGCGGCCTGAAGGGTTTGTTTCGACCATGCGGTCGGCCCGGACCGATCTTCGAAGCGACATGGTTAACGGAATGCCGCGGCGGATCGCTTCGCCGGCCTAGGCGGCTCGAATGGACGCCGCCTTGCGGATGAGGTCCGGCGTTTCGGGATACGCGGCGAAGCTTGCAAAAGCCCTTTGCTTCAGGGTGAGCGGACCATAGCCGAATTCCGCGACCAGACAGGGTATGCCGGAATTCGTTGCAGCAAGGATGTCGGTGTCGCTGTCGCCGATGAAAACCGCCTTGCTCGCCCCCGCGAGGTTCAAACATATTTTCACCGGGCGCGGATCGGGTTTCGCAACCCCGGCCGTATCGCCGCCGACAATGCCGGCGAATAGCGCAGTCAGTCCAAGCTCGTCGATCAGGGCCCGCGCCAAAGCCTCGCGCTTGTTCGTGCAGATCACGGCTGTCGCGCCGTCGCGGGCAAATCCTTCGATGACTTCGATCACGCCCGGAAACGGCCTCGAAGCGGCGGCGATATTGGCTCTGTAAAAGTCGATAAACACGGCGACGTGCGCGTCGAGTTCCGATTCGTCCGGCGCCGCCGCCCCAGCCTCAAGGAAACCGCGCCGCAACATCGCCTTGGCGCCGTTGCCGATGAGGCCCCTCACGCGGTCAAGCGGCACGCGCGGACGCCCGGCTGCGGCGAGCGTGTGATTCATCGCCGCGGCGAGGTCCGCAGCCGTGTCGATCAAGGTTCCGTCAAGATCGAATATGACGGCGACCCGGTCGAGCGGTCTTCGCATTTACAACTCCGCCGGCGACCGTCAAAAGACGGTGAGGTTTTCAACGCTCTCTAACAGAACAGAGAGGAACAATGAACAAGCAGGCGCTGGCCGCCGTCATTCTCGCCGCCGGTCGCGGCACGAGGATGAAATCGTCAAAGACAAAGGTTTTGCATGAGATCGGCGGCCGTTCGATGCTGGCGCATGTGATGGATGTCGCCGGCGAGATCGACGCACAACGAATCTGCGTCGTCATCGGCGATCATGCGCCCGAAGCAGGCGCCGCGGCGCGCGCCGAACGCGCCGACGCCGCCATCGTCGTCCAGGCGCCGCCGCTGGGCACGGGCGACGCTGTCAGGAAGGCGATGCCGGCGCTTGACGGTTTTACCGGCGTTGTCGTCATTCTTTACGCCGACACGCCGCTCATTCAGCCGGAAACGCTGCTGGCGCTCGCCGCAGAAATCGAAGACGGCGCCGCAGTCGCGGTGCTTGGTTTCGCGCCGGACGATCCGGGCGCATACGGCCGCTTGAAGCTCGGGGCCGACGGGTCGCTCGAAGCGATCATTGAAGCCAAGGATGCAAGCCCGGAAGACCTTGAGATCGACTTCGTCAATTCCGGCGTGATGGCCGTGCGATCCGACTTTCTCGCTCGCGCCCTGCCGCAACTCGCAAGCAACAACGCCAAGGGCGAATATTATCTGACCGATATTGTCGCGATCGCCCGACGCGAAGGATTGACCTGCGCGGTCATGGAAGCGGACGAAGATGAAGTTATGGGGGTCAACTCCCGCATTGAACTGGCGGTCGCTGAGGAGATCTTTCAGGATCGCCGCCGACTCGCCGCTATGGAGCGCGGCGTCACGCTCATCGATCCGTCCACGGTCTATTTCTCTTTCGATACTGAAATCGCAAATGACGTCGTTATTGAGCCGAATGTCTATTTCGGAAGGGGCGTCAGCGTCGCATCGGGCGCCGTAATCAAGGCGTTTTCACACATTGAGGGAGCCGCTATCGGAGAAAGTTCGGCTGTTGGTCCGTTCGCGCGATTGCGGCCCGGCGCCGTCCTCGGGCGCGAGGCGAAGGTCGGCAATTTCGTGGAGGTGAAGAACACACATGTCGGCGCCGGCGCCAAGATTTCGCATCTCGCCTATATCGGCGACGCCCGCGTCGGAGCCGAGGCGAATATCGGCGCGGGCGCGATCACCTGCAATTACGACGGTTTTTCCAAGCATGAGACGGAGATCGGGCAGGGCGCCTTCATCGGGTCCAACTCCGCGCTCGTTGCGCCGGTGAAGATCGGCAAGGGCGCCTATGTCGGATCGGGTTCGGTCATCACCAAGAATGTCGAGGACGATGCGCTCGCCGTCGCTCGCGGCCGGCAGTCAGAGATCAAGGGCTGGGCCGCCAAATTCCGTTCGATTCACGCCGGAAAGAAGAAAGACAAGACATGAGCGCTGACGCTTACAAGAAGGCTGCCGCTCTGGCCGCCGTCAGTCTCGTCAGACCCGATATGACGCTCGGGCTCGGAACCGGATCGACTGCGGCGCACTTCATCGCCGCGCTAGGCGAAAGAGTGCGCGGCGGGCTTTATGTGACGGCGGTGCCGACGTCCGAAGATTCGGCGCGCAAGGCCGCAGCGGCCGGAATCGATCTCGTCGAGCCTGACGAAACGACCAATATCGATCTTGCTGTCGACGGGACGGATGAGGTCGACGGCGCCGGCAACCTCATCAAGGGCGGCGGCGGGGCGCTGCTGCGCGAAAAGATCATCGCAAACGCGGCAAGGCGATTTGTCGTCATCGCGGACGCTTCAAAGAAAGTCGCGGAGCTTGGGGCGTTTCCGCTTCCCGTTGAAATCGACCGCTTTTCCTTTGCGCTCACCGTGCGCGCTGTGCGCGACACGCTTGCCGGAAGCGGGTACGCCGGCGCAGACGTTCGTCTGCGCGCCGGCCCCGAAGGGCCGGCGTTTATCAGCGACGGCGGCAATTTCATCCTCGACTGCCGTTTGCGGCGGATCTCAGATCCGGGGGCCCTTCACCGCGCGCTCATTGAAATTCCGGGCGTCGTTGAGACCGGGCTGTTTATCGGCCTCGCCGACGAAATCATCCTCGCCGGACCGGACGGCCTGGAACGCATCACATAAGGCGAATGGCCGATGGCCGCATCGAAATTCGAGGAACTCAAGACTGCGATCCGCGATTACGGCAAGGCGGCTTTTCAGAATCTCCTGAAGTGCCGCGCGCTCGGCGACGCGATCATTTCGGGGTTTCACGAATTCGAAGGCTGTCCCGCTGAAAACGTCGTGGCCGTGCCCGCTGACGGCCCGCTCGATCTGCATCTCGACTACGGGGATGAAGCATTTTCCTATGCGGGCCGCGAGGTGATAATCCTTGAGCCGGTGCGTTTCGGCTTGTGTCTGATCGTCGGCAATATCGAGGATTCCGGCGCGCTCTGGCTGAGAACGGTCGTCTCCGCGGAGATCGTCGGCGACAATTTCGACGTCTTCGTCGCTTCGCAGCCGGTGATCCGCGTGCCTCTTGAGTTTGAAGGCAAACTCGATCCCGTGTTCGAGGCGATCCATCGGGAGTTCCTTGAGACCTTCACGCTGGAAGTCAACGAATTCCTCGATACGCGCTTCAAGACCGGAATCGGTTTCATGTGAGGAAGAGGCGGCCGGCGTTCCTGATCACGCGCATTTGCATTGCTTGCGGTCAGCCGCGATTGGCGGCGCGACGGAGCAGGCGTTATGCTTGAATGATGCGATTGCGCCATAGAAGCGAGACGGACGACAGATGAAGAAATTCGACTATGATCTTTTCACGATCGGCGCCGGCTCGGGCGGCGTCCGGGCCTCGCGCCTCGCCGCAACCTACGGCGCGCGCGTTGCGGTTGCTGAAGAATACCGCGTCGGGGGCACCTGCGTCATTCGGGGCTGCATCCCCAAAAAACTCTTCGTCTACGCGTCGGAATTCGGACACATGTTCCACGAGGCGAAAGGATACGGCTGGAGTTTCGGGAAGGCGCACTTCGATTGGCCGACGCTCCTTTCCAATAAGGATGCGGAAATAGATCGTCTCAACGGCGTTTACGTCCGAAATCTCAAGAACGCAGGCGTCGACATCATCGACAGCCGCGCGATCGTCAAGGACGCGCACACGATCCATCTCGTGAACGAGAACCGGGACGTCACAGCCGACAAGGTTCTGATTGCAACCGGCGGAGCGCCCTGGACAGACACGTCAATTCCCGGCCACGATCTCGCCGTCACGTCGAATGAGGCGTTTCACCTGGAGAACTTCCCGAAGCGAGTCGTCATCGCGGGCGGCGGCTATATTGCGATTGAGTTCGCCTGCATTTTTCAGGGACTGGGAGCGGAAACGACGCTGATCTATCGCGGCGAAGACGTGCTTCGCTATTTCGACCGAGACATCTCCGTCCAGGTCCATCGCGAAATGCAGCGCATGGGCGTGCGGATCGTGACGAACGCCGTATTCACGAAGATTGAGGACATTGGCGGCGGCGCGAGGCGGGTCCACACGAGCACGGGCGGCCATATCGACGCCGATCTCGTTTTCTGGGCTGTTGGACGAAAGCCGGCGACACAGGGCCTCGGGCTCGAAAGGGCCGGCGTGAAGCTCGGCAAGGACGGCGCCGTGCTTGTCGACGACTGGAACCGCACGAATATTCCGAATATCTTTGCGGTCGGCGACGTGACGGACCGGGTTCAGTTGACGCCGGTTGCGATCCGCGAGGGCGCCGCCTTCGCAGAAACCGAATTCAATAACAATCCGGTAAAGGTTGACTACGCCTTTATCCCGAAGGCCGTCTTTTCACAGCCGCCTGTCGGCTCTGTCGGTTACTCGGAAGAGGAGGCGCGGAAGAAATTCGGCGCCGTCGATATCTACAAGACGGACTTCCGTCCGATGAAGAACACGTTGTCGGGTTCGGAGGCGCGCACATTCATGAAGCTCGTCGTCGAAGAAGAAACGCAAAAGGTGGTCGGCGTTCATATCGTCGGGGACGGTGCGCCGGAAATGATCCAGTGCCTCGCCGTCGCGGTGAAAGCAGGGCTAACCAAAAAGGATTTCGACGACACGATGGCGCTCCATCCGACGAGCGCGGAGGAATTGGTGCTGATGAGGACGAAGTGGACGGAGCAGCGCTGAGGCTGCGCGAACCGAACGCCTGACAGGACGCCTTTTCCCGATGCGAGCCTGCGCCGCAATCGGTCTGTTTGCGCTTTCGATTTCCGCCGGATCCGGTTTCACTTAATCCCTGAGCAGCTCGTTTACGCTTGTTTTTGCGCGCGTCTTTTCATCGACTCGTTTGACGATAACGGCGCAGTAGAGCGACGGGCCGCCTTTCGCCGACGGCGCGGCGCCCGGGACGACGACCGAATAAGGCGGCACTTCGCCGTAAATGACGGCGCCGGTTTCACGATCGACGATTCTCGTCGAGGCGCCGAGATAAACGCCCATGGAAAGGACGGAGCCTTCTCGCACAATAACGCCTTCTGCGACTTCGGCCCGCGCGCCGATGAAGCAATTGTCCTCAATGATGACGGGGGTGGCTTGCAGCGGTTCCAGTACGCCCCCGATGCCGGCTCCGCCGGAGATGTGGCAATGCTTGCCGACTTGCGCGCATGAACCGACAGTCGCCCAGGTGTCGATCATAGTTCCTTCGCCGACATAGGCGCCGATATTGACGAAAGACGGCATCAACACGACGGACGGCGCGATATAGGCGCCCCTTCGCGCGATGGCGCCGGGCACCGCGCGAAAGCCCGCTGCGCGGAAATCCTCCGCCGACCAGTCGCCAAACTTCAGGGGCGCCTTGTCCCACCACTGGTTCGGCGCAGCGCCGATAATAGCGTTGTCGTTGAGACGGAACGACAACAGCACGGCCTTTTTCAGCCATTGATTGACGCGCCAGCGTTTTGCATTTCCGCCGTCTTCCGGTTCGGCGACGCGCGCCGCGCCGCTGTCGAGAAGTCGCAGCGCTTCGTTCACCGCCTCGCGCGCCGTCCCCGCAGCGGCGATCGACATGTCGCCGCGATGCTCCCACGCCTTGTCGATCGTCGCTTCAAGGTCCGATTGCGAAGACATGGCGAGGCACCTCCTGCAGATGAAACGCGGCCCGCGAGATCGTCAGGCGGCGGCCTTTTCGACCATGCCGAGAAATCCCGCAAGATCGTCGGTGACGTGATGGATGTGTTCGCCGTGACGATCGCCGGGTCTGGCGGGCCGCTTGTCCTGCGGCTCCTCCCTGAACCACGACGCATCCTGGCAGACAAGGACCGTCGTCATGCCAAGCGCATGCGCCGCTTCTAGATTGTGAGAGAGATCTTCAAACATCGCCGATTCTTTCGGGCGCACGCCCATCGCCGCTATGAATCTCTCATAGGCGCCGCGGTGGGGCTTTGGAGTCCAGTCTGCGGCCCGGATGTCGAAAATGTCGTCGAACTGCCCTTCAAGACCGATGCGGGCGAGCGTTTTTTCCGCATGGGCGATCGAACCGTTCGTAAAGACGTACCGGCGGCCCGGCAGCGCCGCGATCGCCGTTCTCAAAGGAATGTTCAGCGGCACGACCGAATGATCTATGTCGTGAACATAGGAGAGGAAATCGTCCGGCGACACGCCGTGCTCGCTCACCAGACCGGCG
>CALKYG010000020.1 GCA_938003575.1 uncultured Alphaproteobacteria bacterium | reverse complement strand
GCGTCTTTTGACGTCGTTTCGCTTGTTTGTTCTCCGGGACGTCGCAATTTGATCTGTCTCAAGAATGCGATCGCCCTAAATCGATTTGTTCCGTCCGTCAGTCGCGCGACGCCTGCGCGCTAATTTATGGATGGCTGCGATGACCACGATCGATTCTGCAAGTCCGGCCGAACGCCGGCAGGCGCTCTGGACCAGCACTATCGCGTTCACGGCCTGTTTCGCCGTGTGGACCATCTTCTCTATCATTGGGATACAGATTAAAAGCGACCTCGGGCTCAGCGAAACGGAATTCGGCCTTTTATTAGGAACGCCGATTCTCACGGGATCTCTTATCCGGCTTCTGCTCGGGATATGGACGGATCAGCATGGCGGACGCAGGGTCTATGTCGCGGTCATGCTGTCAGCCGCGCTCGCAACGTTTTTGCTGACCTTTGCGCATACCTATGCGCAGTTTCTCGTTGCAGCGCTCGGCGTAGGGATCGCCGGCGGTTCATTTGCCGTCGGCATCGCGTATGTTTCGAAGTGGTATCCGAGGGAAAAGCAGGGAACAGCGCTCGGCGTCTTCGGCGCCGGCAATGTCGGCGCGGCGCTTACGAAGTTCGTCGCGCCGTTCGTCATGGTGTCTTACGGTTGGGAAGCCGTTGCGCAAGTGTGGGCCGGAGCGCTTGCGGCAATTGCGGTGCTTTTCTGGTTTATGACGAAAGACGATCCTGCGCATGTCGCGCGCCGTGCGTCGGGCGTCAAGGCGGCGGGAACCCTTCTGCAGCTTGAGCCTTTGAAAAACCTCCAAGTCTGGCGTTTCTCCCTTTATTATTTCTTCGCTTTCGGCGCTTTCGTAGCGCTTGCTCTCTGGCTGCCCCGGTATCTCGTCGGCGTCTATGATTTCGATGTCAAGACGGCCGGCATGATCGCGGCGTTTTACTCGATCCCGGCGAGCCTGTTTCGCATATATGGCGGCCACCTCTCCGATCGTATCGGTCCACGCAAGGTGATGTACCTCACGTTCGGCGCATCGCTGCTTTTCCTCTTCATGCTGTCTTATCCGAAGACGGATTATGTCATTCACGGCATCGACGGTCCGATCGCCTTTTCAACTGAGATGGGCGTCATTCCTTTTATCATTTGTATTTTCGGCCTTGGCTTTTTCATGTCGCTGGGCAAGGCGGCCGTCTACAAGCACATTCCCGTTTATTATCCCGATCACGTCGGATCGGTGGGCGGACTTGTCGGCATGATTGGCGGCCTCGGCGGATTTGTTCTGCCGATAATGTTCGGCGTGATGAACGACCTTACAGGAATCTGGACGAGCTGCTTTATGCTGCTGTTCGGGATCGTTGCCGTTGCGTTGCTCTGGATGCACTTCGCGATCCTGCATATGGAGCGCAGGGCGCTCGCCAAGGAGCTCGGCGCCTTGCCGGAATTTCCGGAAATGCAGGAAATTCACACCAGGGAGCGCGGAAAGGCGATCTCTCCTATCATTGAGGACTGGCGTCCGGAGGACGATGCGTTCTGGAAGGAGAAAGGACGCAAGATCGCAAACCGGAACTTGTGGATTTCAATCCCGGCGCTGCTTCTCGCTTTTGCAGTATGGATGGTGTGGAGCGTCGTCGTCGCGAAACTGCCGTCCATCGGATTCGATTACACGACAGACCAGCTTTTCTGGCTTGCGGCGCTTCCCGGTCTTTCCGGTGCGACCTTGCGGATATTCTATTCCTTTATGGTGCCGATTTTCGGCGGACGGCTTTGGACGACCATTACAACAGCCTCACTGATGATCCCGGCTTTTGGGATCGGCTACGCCGTACAAAATCCGGACACGCCCTATCTGATATTTCTCGTGCTGGCGCTTTTGTGCGGTCTCGGCGGTGGGAATTTCGCATCGTCCATGGCGAATATTTCCTTCTTTTTTCCGAAAAGGGAAAAGGGAAACGCGCTTGCCCTGAACGCCGGGCTCGGCAATCTGGGCGTTTCCGTGATGCAGTTCATTGTCCCGATCGTCATAACCGCCGGCGTCTTCGGAGCGATCGGCGGCGAGCCCCAAGTGACGAAGGAAGGCGACGCGCTCTGGCTGCAGAACGCCGGCTTCATCTGGGCGCCGTTCCTGATCGTGTCGACCGCGCTAGCCTGGTTCGGAATGAACGACATCGCATCCGCGAAGGCGTCTTTTGCAGAGCAGTCCGTAATTTTTCAGCGCCGGCACAATTGGATCATGTGCGTTCTTTACACGGGCACCTTCGGCTCCTTCATCGGCTATTCCGCAGGCTTTCCTCTCCTGATGAAAACGCAGTTCCCGGAAGTGAATGCGCTCCAGTACGCGTTCCTCGGCCCGCTCGTCGGCGCGGTCTCACGCTCAATGACCGGGTGGATCTCCGACAGATTCGGCGGCGCGCGGGTGACGTTTTGGGTGTTCCTGGTGATGATCGGCGGCGTCGCCGGCGTGCTCTACTTTCTCGGCGTCAAGGATCAGCCCGGCGCTTTCGCCGGATTTTTCACAATGTTCATGATTCTCTTCTTCGCAACGGGCGTCGGCAACGCATCGACGTTCCAGATGATACCGATCATCATGCGCGAAGAAATGCCTCGACTGATGCCGTCTCTTGATGCGCCGGCCCGTCTGAAGCAGGCGGAGAAGGAATCGGCCGCCATCATCGGCTTCACCTCGGCGATCGCGGCGTACGGCGCTTTCTTCATCCCAAAGGCGTACGGCACGTCGATTGCGGCGACCGGCGGCCCGGACGCGGCGCTGATCTGCTTCCTGATTTTCTACATTCTGTGCGCGGCGATCACCTATGCCGTTTATACGCGGAAAGGCGGCCTCCTTCACAGCATCGAGCGCGCCCGCCTTCCATCGTCGTCTTCCAAAATGCTCCAGGGAGAATCCGCATGAGCCACCTCTTGAACCGGCTTACTTATTTCAAAAACCGGGTCAGCGATTTCTCGGACGGCCATGGCGTGGTGACCAAGGAACAGCGGAAATGGGAAGATAGTTACAGAAAGCGCTGGCAGCATGACAAAATCGTCCGTTCGACCCATGGCGCAAACTGCACGGGATCGTGCAGCTGGAAGATTTACGTCAAGGGAGGAATCGTCACCTGGGAAACGCAGCAGACGGACTATCCGCGGACGCGGCCGGATCTCCCCAATCATGAGCCGCGCGGATGCTCACGCGGAGCGAGCTACTCATGGTATCTTTACAGCGGCAATCGGCTTAAACATCCTCTGATCAGAGGCAGGCTCCTTAAACTCTGGCGAGAGGCGCGCGCCGTCCGCTCGCCTGTAGCGGCATGGGCTTCGATCGTCGAGAATCCGGATAAACGGGCGCAATTTGTCAAACAGCGCGGCCTTGGCGGTTTCGTCCGCGCGGACTGGGACGAAGTAAACGAAATCATCGCCTCGGCGAATGCCTACACAGCGAAGACGTATGGTCCCGACCGGGTATTCGGGTTCTCGCCGATTCCGGCCATGTCGATGGTCTCCTACGCCGCCGGATCTCGCTATCTGTCTCTGCTTGGCGGCGTCTGCATGAGTTTCTATGACTGGTATTGCGACCTGCCGCCGGCTTCGCCAATGACCTGGGGCGAGCAGACTGACGTTCCGGAAAGCGCCGACTGGTACAATTCCGGCTTCCTCATGCTTTGGGGTTCAAATGTTCCGCAAACGAGAACGCCGGACGCCCACTTCTACACGGAAGTGCGTTATAAAGGCGCCAAGAGCGTCGTCATTTCTCCAGATTACTCTGAGGCCTCGAAGTTTGGCGATCTCTGGCTGTCGCCGAAGCAAGGGACCGACGCTGCGCTCGCAATGGCGTTTGGGCACGTGATCCTCAAGGAATTTTACGTCGACCGGCAAACGCCCTATTTCATCGATTACGCCCGAAAATACACTGACTTGCCGATGCTCGTGCGGCTGGTGGCGAAAGACGGACGGCTTGTTCCAGACAGGCTGTTGCGGGCGTCGGATTTCGCTGGCGCGCTCGGCGAAGCGAACAATCCGGAATGGAAGACAGTCGCCATCGACGAGACGTCAGGTGCGATCGTGTGTCCGCGCGGTTCGATCGGCTTTCGATGGGGGGAGGAGGGCAAGTGGAATCTTGAGGAGCGCGAGTCGGCGGGCGAGACGACGAAGCTTGCGCTCACCATGAAAGGCCGTGAAGACGAGTTTGCGCAGGTTGCGTTTCCCTATTTCGGCAACAGAAAGCATGATCATTTTCGCGGGACGGATCATCCGGACGTCCTGGAACGCCGGATCCCCGCAAAGCGGCTCAAGGTCGCCGGGGAGGAAACGCTGACGACGACCGTCTTCGACCTTCTTGTCGCCAATTACGGAGTTGATCGTGGTTTTGACGACGCCGGTGCGGCGAAGTCCTATGACGATGAGGCGCCGTACACGCCCGCCTGGCAGGAGAAAATCACAGGCGTTCCGCGCGACAAGGTGATCGCTGTTGCGCGCGGCTTTGCCGACAACGCAGAAAAAACCGGCGGGAGGTCGATGGTCATTCTCGGCGCGGGACTGAACCATTGGTACCACATGGACATGAATTACCGCGGCATCATCAACATGTTGGTGCTGTGCGGCTGCATCGGCCAGTCCGGCGGCGGCTGGTCGCACTATGTCGGCCAGGAAAAGCTTCGCCCGCAGACCGGATGGCTGCCGCTCGCCTTTGCGCTCGACTGGGGACGTCCGCCGCGCCAGATGAACTCGACTTCCTGCTGGTACGCCCACACGGACCAGTGGCGTTATGAAACCCTGAGCGTTGATGAAATAATCTCGCCGCTGGCGCCGCAAGGCGACTGGTCCGGCAGCCTCATCGATTTCAACGTTCGCGCAGAGAGAATGGGGTGGCTGCCCTCCGCGCCGCAGCTTCGGCGAAACCCGCTCACTCTGGCGAAAGAAGCGGCGGCGGCCGGGCTGGAGGTGAAGGATTTCGTTGCGCGCGAGTTGAAGGCCGGCAATCTGTCCATGTCCTGCGAAGAT
>CALKYG010000019.1 GCA_938003575.1 uncultured Alphaproteobacteria bacterium | reverse complement strand
GTGCGGCAGCAGAATTTCGCGGTCTTCGATGCAGAAAAAGATGAAGGCATCGGCTGCCCGGCTGCGAACAGCGGACTTCGTAATGCGCGTGTTGAAACTATATGCGGCATATATCCGACCTATAGCCGAGCCTATCCCCGAAGGTATCTTCGGAAGGAATCAATGCGGATCGCATATCGCACCGATTGTTCGATTCGCTAGTCGGGTGATTTCGCAGACTGACCCTGCGCCCTAGCTAAGAAAATTTCTCACAGAACGAACAGCGATCAAATCGCGTCTAATCTGCTTCCAAATTGCTACCAAATTTTTTCAGGGTACGCGCCCGAAATTTTGGAACGCGCACAACCCTTTGAATGAATTAAGGAAAGTGGTGAGCCCGGATGGGATCGAACCATCGACCCTCTGATTAAAAGTCAGATGCTCTACCGCTGAGCTACGGGCCCACTCTCGCTTGCGTCCTTACCGGCCTTGCGGAGGGGCCGGCGCTAAAAGGCGTCCTTGCCGCCCTTTTTCGAGAGCGGGGGACGCCTGAAAGCGGGCGGACCATAGTGGCGCCGTCCCGGGGGGTCAACATCGAAATGGCGGCGGTTTCGGTCTCGTTTATCACAGGGTTTCCTCGCCGGTTTCGGCGCGGAACTCGGCGATGAAACCGGCGAGGCGCCCGGCGGAAATCGCCGCCCTGAGGCCAGCCATAAGCTGCTGGTAGTAGTGGAGATTGTGCCAGGTAAGGAGCATGGGGCCGAGATATTCGCCCGCCTTGAAAAGATGGTGGAGATACGCCTTTGAATAGTCGCGGCTCGCCGGACATTCGCTCAACGGATCAAGCGGCGTTTCATCGCCGGCGAAGCGGGCGTTCGTGATGTTAACGGGCCCCTTGGGCGTCCACGCCTGACCGTGCCGGCCGGCGCGCGTCGGGAGGACGCAGTCAAACATGTCGACCCCGCGCGCAACGGCGCCGACGATATCGCCCGGCTTGCCGACGCCCATGAGATAACGCGGCTTCGACCGGTCCATATGCGGAACCGTAAAATCGAGGACGCGGAACATTTCCGCACGCCCCTCTCCAACCGCAAGACCGCCGATCGAATAGCCGGGAAAGCCGATCTCAAGAAGACGATCAAGGCTCTCCCGCCGGAGATCCTCGTAATTCGCGCCCTGCACAATGCCGAACAGCGCCATGCCGGGCTTTGACTTCTCCTCAAAGGCGCGCTTGGAACGTTCCGCCCAGCGCAGCGACAACCGCATGGAAGCGGCCGCCTTGTCATGTTCGATCGGGATCGCCGGGCATTCGTCCAGCTGCATCTGGATGTCGGCGCCGAGCAGACACTGGATCGCGATTGATCGCTCCGGCGTCAACAGATGACGCGAGCCGTCGATATGCGACGCGAAGGAAACGCCCTCCTCCGTCAGCTTACGGAGCGATGAAAGCGACATCACCTGATACCCGCCAGAGTCCGTCAGGATCGGCCGCGGCCAATTCATGAAGGCGTGCAGGCCCCCGAGGGCTGCGACCCGTTCGGCGCCGGGCCTCAGCATCAG
>CALKYG010000018.1 GCA_938003575.1 uncultured Alphaproteobacteria bacterium | reverse complement strand
GCGTTTCTTGAGGCGCCGTGATTCAACGGCGCTGCGGATGCGGTTGGCGAGCATCACGGCGTTCGCCAGCGACGTGCCCGGCAGGATGATCGCGAATTCCTCGCCGCCGTAGCGGGCAAGAACGTCCTGGCCCTTGATATTGGCGTTCATGACGTCGGCGACGAGCCGCAGGACGTGATCTCCCGTCTGGTGGCCCCATTTGTCATTGAACATCTTGAAATGATCGACGTCCGCCATGATGAGAGCGATCGGGTCGCCGGAATTCTTGGCGCCCTTGATGAGGCGGTCAATCTCGAGGTCGAAGGTCTTGCGGTTCTTGACGCCGGTCAGCGGGTCAAGCATCGCCTCCTGCTGGATGTTCTCGATATTTCGCCGCAGCGTGTCGACTTCGTCGGATGACCGCTGAAGCTGCTGTTCGAGACGTTCATTGGCTTCGCGCACCGACTTTGCAACCGAAAGAACGCCGTCCATCAGGGCGCCGATCGCCGGATTGCCGGCGGCGGAGCGTTTGAGCTCCGCCGATAGGAAGCGGAGCTTTTCGCTGTTGCCCGAAGCCGAAGCGCCGGTCGTTTCCACGGCGTCGGCGATCTTGCTCATCTCGTCTTCAAACCGCTGGATGAGATCGACGACGTCTCTTGAAAGGCCCTGGCGGACGATGTGCGCGTCGTAAAGAGCATCGGCGTCTGTCTGGCGGAACGAACCGTCCGGCTGGCTGAGACGCTGCACGTCGCGGGCGAGCGCAGGATTGCGCCCCTCGACGAGCATGAACCAGAGTTCGACGTTTCGCGCGCTCGCGGCGAGGCGCGCCGCCTTCAGCGCTTTCAGCGCGCGTTCGGCCGTGCGGTGAGATTCCTCGAAATGCTCGCTCATGTCGCCCGCTTCAAGGACCGGGAATCAGGTCCGGTCCTCTGAACGATAGGGGCGGCCGCGTAAAAGAACGGCTAATTTGGCGCGACTTGCAACCTGCAATTGCCGGCGGTTTGGCTAACGAACCATGAACGCCGGAATGTCGCCGCCGAAGCCTTTGACGACTTCGCGTTTTTCCGGCGTGCGCGGCTCTCTTTCGCTGCGCGCGGGTTTCGCCGGCTTCGGTGCGGCCGCGCGCGGCGGCGGCGGGATGTCAGGCTGTTCCGTCGGCGCGGCGGCCGGCGCCGCCTCGCGATGCGGCCTTTCGCGGTCGCGCGGCCGGCGTTCTCCGCGGCGCTCTCCCTTGCTGCGGTCGCGGCCGCGCTCGGGACGCGGCCGGCGTTCTCCGCGCGCATTCAGCTCTTCAGCGGCCTTTTCAAAGAAGTCGCCGAGATCGAGCGCCTGAATCGATTCCGCGCGAATGGTCTCGAGGATCGCGCGATAGAATTTCTCATCGCTCGGCGCGACCAGCATGTAAGCGGCGCCCTCGCGTCCGGCGCGGCCGGTGCGGCCGATGCGGTGCACGTAGTCTTCCGGATGGAAGGGAGCGTCGAAATTGAAGACGTGGCTGACGTCCGGGATGTCGAGGCCGCGCGCGGCTACGTCTGAGGCGACGATGAACTTGACTTCGCCGGACCGGAACTTTTCGATCGTCTCCGTCCTGTACGCCTGCGGCAGGTCGCCGTGAATGGGCCGGGCGTTATAGCCGTGTTTCTGCAACGACTTCGCGACGATGTCGACGGTGGACTTCCGGTTGCAGAAAATGATCCCGGTTCGGACGTCTTCGCCGTCCATCAGATGACGGAGCGTCATGCGCTTCAGCTGATCGTCGCCCTTGGGAAGCCGAACGACGCGCTGCGTGATCGTCGCCGCCGCCGTCGCCTGACGGGCGACTTCGATGCGGGCCGGTTCGCGAAGGAACGTATCGGTTATCCGCTGGATTTCCGGCGCCATCGTCGCCGAGAAAAACAGCGTCTGCCTCGTCGGCGGCGTCAGTTTGAAGATGCGCTCGATGTCCGGAATGAAACCCATGTCGAGCATGCGGTCGGCTTCGTCCACGACCATGACTTCAATGCCGTTGAGGAGCAGCTTGCCGCGTTCGAAATGGTCGAGAAGGCGGCCCGGCGTCGCAATTAGAACGTCAACGCCGCGCGTCAGCTTGGCGTCCTGGTCGCCGAAGGAAACGCCCCCGATCAACAGCGCCATCGTGAGCTTGTGGTATTTTCCGTACTTCTCGAAATTCTCGGAGACCTGGGCTGCGAGTTCGCGCGTCGGACAAAGCACGAGCGTGCGCGGCATGCGTGCGCGGGCGCGGCCTTTCGAAAGGCGCTGTATCATGGGCAGGGTGAAGGAGGCGGTCTTGCCGGTCCCGGTCTGCGCAATGCCGAGGATGTCGCGGCCTTTCAACGCTTCGGGAATTGCGGCGATCTGGATAGGGGTCGGCGTCTCATAACCGGCTTCACGCACGGCCTTGAGAATATTCGGCTCCAGGCCGAGGTCTTCAAACGTCATGGGTCTCTTTCATTGACCCCGGGCCGGCCTTTGGGGATGCGCCTCGGGGATTTCCAGCGGCAGCGAGTAAAAAAACGCCCCGCTCCTGCGCTGTAGACAAGCGATGCGTCGTCAATATTTGCCGCTGCGGTTTGAGGCGACGTCGTCTTACGTCTCGGGCGAACTCCGCCCGGCGGCGCGCGCTGCGCTGCGGCGATTGCGGGGCCGGATAAGTCCGTTCCCGCAGTGAGTCAATGATTTCGGCGTTAAATCTGAGTGAATCGCCGCCAGTGTTGCGAAAAATCAGCTTCCGGATCGTCGGTAAGCGGCCAGGCGCGCGTCCAGCCCGTCGCGGACGCCCGGCCATTCAGCCTTGAGAACGGAAAACCAGGCCGTATCGCGCAGCCGCCCGTCCGGCATGACCATATGATGGCGGTGGACGCCTTCGTGCCGCGCGCCGAGCCGCTCAACGGCCTTCCACGAACGCGCATTCGTCGCATCGAGCTTCAATTCGATCCGGTTCAGCCCGAGCGTGTCGAAGCCGTGACCCATCAACAAGCGCTTGCACGCCGGGTTGACGGCGCCGGCCCAGAATTTCCTTGCGTACCAGGTCCAGCCGATCTCGACCTTTCGATGCGGCAGGTTGACGGCGAGATAGCTGGTGGACCCCGC
>CALKYG010000017.1 GCA_938003575.1 uncultured Alphaproteobacteria bacterium | reverse complement strand
TGGTCGAAAAACCGAAGCCGGAAGACGCGCCGTCGAATTTCCGCATCATCGGCCGATATATTCTCCAGCCTGAAATCTTCGGGCTGCTCGAAACCCAGGAAAGAGGCGCCGGCGGGGAAATCCAGCTCACCGACTCAATGAACAGACTGAACGCGCAACAGCCGTTTCACGCCTGCATCTGCGACGGCGTCATCCACGACTGCGGATCGAAACTCGGGTGGCTTCAGGCCAATTTGGACCTTGGCCTGAAGAATCCGGAGTTTGGCGCAGCGCTGGCCGCATACGCCAGGTCGCGGACGAAATAGCAGGTCACCCAAGCCGGAAATGCGCAAGCGCCGCCTTGGCGATCGGTTCGCCCCATTCCTGAACAAAATGGCCGGCTTCGGCGACCTCGAGCGGCGGCGGACAGTTCCTGATGAAGGAGCGCAGGAAATGCATCGACGGCGGCCCGAGGACCGGGTCCTGCATGCCGATCGCCATGAAGCTTTCGCCTTGCCAGTCTTCCTTCCAGAATTTGCGGGCCTTCAACGAGGTTTCGACACCCTCCTTTGACAGCGGCGTCAGGTCGGCGGCGCCCTGCTCTTTCAACATGACGAGTTCGGGAAAACGCCTCACGCCGCCCTTATACGACTTGTCCGGGAACGGCGCGTCATACGCCGCCATCTCGGACTCGGTCAGCGTCGGCGTCGCGCGTTTCATTAATTCGCCGACCTTGAGGTCAGGTTGCGAGCGGTTGAACGCGCGCCACATGGCGAAACCCGCCGGCGCCTCCTCGCCGCCCGGAAGCCCGGTGTTCATGACGATGAGCCGGGAATAGCGATGCGGCGCCGCCATCGGCAGCGTCAGCCCCAGCACGCCGCCCCAATCCTGCACGACGAGGCATATGTTGTTCAGGTCAAGCTTCTCGACGAGTGCGATGAGAGAATTGCGATGAAAATGATAAGTGTAAACTTCGTCATCGACCGGCTTGTCGGACCGTCCGAAGCCGAACATGTCAAGCGCGACGACGCGATGGCCCGCAGCCGTGAAAACCGGAATCATCTTGCGAAACAGATAGGCCCAGGAAGGCTCGCCGTGAATGCACAGAAACGTCGTCTTGGCGTCTTTCGGCCCCTCATCGACATAATGCATGCGAAGGCCTTCGTAGCCCTTCAGGTCGTCTACATAATGGGGCGCATAGCGCCAGCCTGGCAGATCGGCGAAACGGTCGTCCGGGGTTCTGATCGCTTTGATCGTCATGATGCGTCCTCGTCGTTTTCGCGCAAGGATGGCGTCTCATGCGGCGATGGTAAAGCGCCGCAAGCAGTTTCATTCGTCATACGCCGTCTGGCGCGGCATGGCGCACGAGGGCCCGTGCGGCGAAGCGCAGGTCAGGCCGGATTCGCCTTCACCAGAGTTCCATCATCAACGCCCCCGCCCGGAAAAAGAATGATGGCGTCGCCTTCATTCAGACCCTCAAGCACTTGCGCGTCGACGCCGTTATTGCGCCCCACTTTCAGGATTGTTCGCCGCGCACGATTGTTTTCCACCCTGAACACCGCCCAATCGCCCTTGAAACGGAACAAAGCGCTCGCCGGAACGCGCAACGCATCCCGGTCTTCCCAGATGACGATCCGCACTTCAACGCGGAATCCGTCGCCGAGCCGTTCGCTGTCGTTCCGCTCATCGAATTGAATGATCGTGTTGACGCGCTGCTCCTCAACGCCGAGCGCTGAAATTTTCGTAAAGCCGAGCGGCTCGATCCGTTCGACGGTCCCCGACAGCGGAGCGTCTCCGCCCCATTTGTCGATGATGACGCGATCGCCCGCCGTCACCTTGACCGCATCGGTAGAGAGCAGCTCCGCGACGACCTCGAGATCGTCATGGGGATCGCCGACCTCAAGGATTGGCGCGCCGGCGTTGACGATCGCTTCGCTTTTCTGAAAAACCCGCAGGATATGGCCTGACACCGGCGACAGGATTGGAATGGTTTCGATCGCCTCTTCCGTCGGGGACGGCGCCTTTGCGCCGGCGGGCGACAACATCGCTTCGGCGCGTTCAAGTTCCGCCGCGCGCATCGAAACGGCGTAAGTCGCCGCGTCCAGCGCCGCCATTGCGCTGCGGTATGCGATCTCCGCGCGGTCCAAGCCGCGTTTCGCGAGCGCTTCTCCCTTGTACAGTTCACGCGCACGGACGACTTCGTCTTCCGCGAAGTCGGCATCCGCCTTGGCGCGCCGCGCTTCAGCCCGCGCGAGCGAGAGCCCGGCGCGCGCCGCCTCCACCGCGGCCTCGGCCTGTTCCTTCGTGCGAATATCGAGCGCCGCGGGATAGACCGGCGTCATTTCCGCAACAACCGTCTCGCCTTTTACGACCTCGGCGCCCGGATCTATGCCGACGCGCAACAGCCGGCCGTTGACCGGCGACGATATGACATAGCTGTCGCGGACCCGCGTCTTCGCTTCTTCGTCGATCGTCACCATCATCGGGCCGCGCGACACGGCGCCGATGTCAACTAGCGAGGCGCGCGGCCAGAACGCAAAGACGAGGAACGCGGCGATCAACGCTCCGCCGGCCGCAATGACGCTGATGCGCGATCGAAGACCCTTCATTGCAGTCACTCTCTCGTTTTCAGGACCGGGACAAGGTCGAACTTGTTGATATCGCGCTGGACGAACGCGCCAGCGAGGGCCGCAGCCAGAAGCACGACGATTGCGGCGTAGCCGAAACCGTCCTCCCTGACCACGATCGGGATCATGTAAAGGTCCGTGCTCATCGCCGTCGCGACATAGGACCACAGCAAGAACCCGATCAGCGAGCCGACAGGAAGCGCGATGATTGTCAGCGCCGCCAGCTCGCCAAGCAGCACATAACCGGTTTCGATCTTGCTGAATCCGAGAATGCGCAATGTCGCAAGGTCTCGCTCACGTTCAATGAAAGCGATGCGCGCGTTGTTGTAAACGACGCCGACTGCGATGACGATCGAGATGAAAAGCATTATCCTGCTGAACGTGCCGGGTCCTTCGTCGAGAACTTTCCGGAAACTCGAATAGGCTTCGCGGCGCAGGCTGACGCCGGCGGCCATCGGCATGTCCTTTATCCGCTTGTAGATCGCTTCGCGCTTGTCCGGATCAATCTTCAGCAGCGCGCCGGAGATTCGGCCAGGCTCCCGCAGCGCGCGGTCGAGCGCATCCTTTTTCATGTAGGCCGGCGTGCCGACAAGCGCCTTTACGAACCCGGCGACGGGGACCTCGAGCGTCGGCCGGCGTCCCTCTCTAACCTCGATCGTCAACATGTCGCCGACCCCGATGTCGAAGAAATCCGCGTACTGCTGCGCCAGAATGACGCCGTCGCCGTGAACGGATATCTCCCTGAAGTCGGAATCGAGAGCGCGATTGAGAACAGGCGCATCCGGAATGCCCGTGACATTCGCAAGCCGTTCCCTGCCGCCAAATGAAAACAGCGCCGGCGCGGAACGCTGCGGTTCGACAAAGAGAACGCCGTCAATATTCCTGAAATCGTACAAGGCCGTTTCTGAAAGCGGTTCGGCGAAGGTGACGAGAATGTCGCTGCGGTCGATGATGTCGAAACTGGCGTTCAGCATGTGATCGATCGAGCTCTGGTTGAGCCGCATCATGAC
>CALKYG010000016.1 GCA_938003575.1 uncultured Alphaproteobacteria bacterium | reverse complement strand
GCCGGGTGCCGCTCGGCGCCCGTCGGCAGATACGACGCCGCAATGTGCATGGCGAGGCCGCCATAGGCCGCAATTTCACGCGTATGAATGCGGTCATAGAGGACGCCGACGCAAAGAAACAAAGCGCCGGAAATGAACCCGTGCGAGAGCATCTGGAACAAGGCGCCCTCTATCCCCTGCTCCGTGCCCGTGAAAATGCCGATCGTCACGAATCCCATATGCGCGACCGACGAATAGGCGATGAGCTTCTTCATGTCCTCCTGCGCGAGCGCCACAAGAGAGGTGTACACAATCGCGACTATCGACAAAGCATAGATGAAGGGCGCGAAATCAGCGCTCGCAATCGGAAACATCGGCAACGAAAACCGCAGGAAGCCATATCCGCCCATCTTCAGCAGGATCGCTGCAAGAATGACAGACCCCGCCGTCGGCGCCTGAACGTGCGCGTCCGGAAGCCAAGTATGCACCGGCCACATCGGCATTTTGACGGCGAATGAAGCGAAGAAAGCAAGCCACAGCCATTTCTGCGCGCCGGACGGGAAGCTCGTTTGCTGAAGCTGGTGAATGTCCGTGGTTCCGGCAAAGCGCCACATCCAGAGGATGGCCACCAACATGAGCACAGAGCCAAGCAATGTGAAAAGGAAGAACTTGACCGCCGCATAGACGCGGCTCGGCATCTCAAATTCGCCGAACGTCTTTGTCCCCTTTGATCCCCACACGCCGATGATCAGGAACATCGGGATGAGGCTGCCCTCGAAAAACAGATAGAAAAGCACGAGATCAAGCGCCGAAAAGACGCCGAGAATCAGCGTTTCCATAATGAGGAACGCAATCATGTATTCCGGAACGCGCTTCTCGATTGACTTCGACGCAGCGATGCAGATCGGCATGATGAAAGTCGTCAGCAGAACGAACAAAATCGAAATGCCGTCGACGCCCATCTTGTAGGCTATGCCGCCGCCGAGCCATGGGGACCACTCAACCAACTGATAGCCCGCCTTGGCCGGATCGTAATAAGCGAAATAGACGATGGCGGAGAATGCAAAAACGCCGCTCGCAAACAACATCGCAATATTGCGCGATACCTTGTCGATCTGCGTTTGTTCGCGCGCTTCAATTTCTCCGCCGGCGCCGCGCTTGGCGATCATTTGGCGAAGCGCAATGAACATTGCGCCAACCAATGGCGCAAATGTCAAAATTGACAACCATGG
>CALKYG010000015.1 GCA_938003575.1 uncultured Alphaproteobacteria bacterium | reverse complement strand
AAAAGCTCGCGCCGCAGCCGCAGCTCGCGGTCGCATTCGGATTTCAGATCTTGAACGAGGCGCCGATCAGCTCGTCGGCGTAATCAATTTCAGAGCCGCCAATATACTGAAGCGAGACCTCGTCAACGAGGACCTTGACGCCGTCCTTCTCGATGACAAGGTCGTCGGCGTTCCGGTCAGTCGTGATGGCGAAATCGTACTGAAAACCTGAACACCCGCCGCCATTGACCGCGACGCGGAGCATCGAGCCTTCGGGCTCTTTCTCCAGAATCTTCGCGATGCGCCGTGCGGCGCGGTCGGAGACGGTGACGGGTTGGGTTTCAAGAAGCTCGGACACGGGTGCAAGATAAGAAGAGATCGCCGACGGCGAAAGAGGCAGGGCGGATTTTGCCCGCCGCCGCTCCTCAAAATCGCGTTAACCATCTAACCGGCTGAATTGCAACCGAAACAAAATTCCGTCCTACACCTTGCGAATGGCCTTATGATTCAAAATCGGACGATCAGGAAAGGCGGTGCGCGTGGATCGGAAATTCGGCTCGGCGGGCGGCGGCGCGGACGGCGAAGGGGACTCCTTTTTCGCACGAAAAAGGGCGCCTTTTCGCGCTGAAACCCGCATGAACCGGGAAAAAGACGCGAGGACGGCGGCAAGACGGCCCGGCGGTCCCAGGAGGGCGGGGCGATGACAAAGCTCGCTTTTCCGGCGCCGCTCGCATCCTATGCGGCCAGGGCCGAGCAAACGCGCGGCCGGCTGTTTGCGGAAGACGAAAGCGCGACGCGGACGCCTTTTCAGCGCGACCGTGACCGTGTGGTTCACGCGGTCTCCTTCCGGCGGCTCAAGCACAAGACGCAGGTCTTCATCAGCCATGAGGGCGACCATTACCGCACGCGCCTGACGCACTCGCTCGAAGTCGCCCAGATTTCCCGCTCCATCGCCCGCACGTTGAAGCTTGACGAAGATCTCGCCGAATGCGTCGCGCTCGCGCACGATCTCGGTCATCCGCCCTTCGGCCATACGGGCGAAGACGCTCTCAAGGAATGCATGGCGCAGTTCGACGGTTTCGATCACAATGCGCAGACGCTTCGCCTGCTGACGAAACTCGAACGCCGGCACGCAAGGTTCGACGGGCTCAATCTCACCTGGGAAACGCTTGAGGGCGTCGTGAAGCACAACGGTCCGTTGATCGGCCCGCTGGCCCGAAAAAACGAACCCCTGCCGGCGGCGATCGGCGAATATGCGGAGGCGCATGATCTTTGGCTTGACTCGTTTCCCTCGCTTGAGGCGCAGATCGCCGCCGTCGCCGACGACATCGCCTATAACAACCACGATATCGACGACGGTCTTCGCGCCGGTCTAATTTCATTCGATGAGGCGCGTTCGCTGCCGCTGGCGGGACCGGCGATCCGGCGCGTTGAAGAAGCCTATCCGCACGCGCCGCGCGATATCGTCATTGCCGAAGCGGTCTCCGATCTGATCGGCGCGATGGTCAGCGATGTCGTCGCTGAAACCCGCCGCCGCCTCGCCGTCACCAAGCCGGAAAGCGCCGACGCCGTGCGCCGCGCCGGGCGGGCCGTTGCGGATTTCTCAGCGGACATGAAAGCGGAACTCTCCGGCCTGCGCGGGTTTCTTTATGAAAACGTCTACCGCCATCCAAAGGTCAATCGAGTGCGTGAGGAGGCCAAGGGCGTCGTCCGGGCCCTGTTTGACCATTACATGGCGGCCCCGCAATCGCTGCCTGCGCAATGGCGGCCGGGTGGGGAAAAGCAGCCGCGCGCGGTCTGCGACTATATTGCGGGCATGACCGACCGTTACGCGATCAGCGAATATGAAAGGCTGTTTGGGAAGGCGCTGCTCGGATGACCTCAAAATCGCCTGAATTTTCCACAGACCGTTATGCCGGCGGCCTTATTGGAGCTGGGCTGTTCGACCGGGAGGAGGGCAGATGATATGCTTGCGCACCAGTCTTGATTCGCGCATCACGGGCGCAAAGAGAGCGGTTCGAGGCGGCGCGCGCGGGCGGCGCGGCCAGCCGAAGAGGAGACGATCATGAAAGCTGACGCCGTGTCATTCGAGGATGACCTCGACGAGCTCGAAGATTTCGACGAGGAAGACGTCGATGAAGAGCGCGGCCTTTCGGGGCTGGTTGTTCTTCTGATGGGCGTCGTCATGTTGGGCGCGCTCGCGTCGGTCGTCTGGATCGCCTATCAGCAGGGCGTCCGGAACGGTCAGGCGCAGGGCGGCACGCCCTATGTGCAGGCTGACCCGGAACCGCTGAAAATCGAGAACAACGTGGCGAACGACGCGAACGGCGGCGACCTCGCCGTCTATGACCGCCTCGGCGGCCAGGACAGCGATCCCGTCCAGGTGATCGCCGAAGGGCCGGAGGAGCCGGTTGCGCGCGGCGACGTCGATCCGATCACCGCGATCGCTTCCGAAGTGGGCTCACCGGCCGGGCTCGCCGACGACGCCGTCGCCGACCGGATCGCCGAACTGGCGAAGGCTGACGAGGCGCTCGCAAGCGGTCCCGCGACGACGGAGGCGCCGACCGTCAAGCCCGAACCCAAACCCGCAACCGCGCCGATCAACGCATCGGCCGAACCGGTCGGGTCGAGTTCGGCCGCTTCCGGCTCGGACGCGCTTTCCGGCTCGCATCTTGTCCAGATCGGCGCCTTCCGCTCGCAGGCGGAAGCCGACGGCCAGTGGTCGAAGATGCAGGGCAAGTTCGGGACCTTCCTTGCCGGCAAGTCGCCGGACGTCGAGCGCGCCGATCTCGGCGCCAAAGGCGTCTATTACCGCCTGCGCATTGGCCCCTTCGCATCGGCGGACGACGCCAAGACCTATTGCGCCGGCCTTAAAGAGCGCGGCGCGGACTGCCTCATCAAGGCGAAGTAACGACCGCCATGGCGCGCGCGCTCATTCTCGATTGCGAAGGCGCGCGCCCCACGGCTGATGAAAAGGCGTTTTTTCGCGACGCTGATCCATGGGGCTTCATTCTTTTCGCCCGTCATTGCGGGAGCGCTGATGATGTGCGCGCCGTTTGCTCCGAGTTGCGAAACAGCGTCGGCCGCCATGCGCCGATCCTGATCGACCAGGAGGGCGGACGCGTCGCAAGAATGAAGCCGCCGGCGTTTCCGGCGCATCCGGCGCCGGCGACCTTCGGACGGCTTTGGAAGCTCGATCCGAAGAAAGCGGTCGAGGCCGCGCGCCTCAACGCGAGGCTGATCGGCCGCATGTGTTCGGATCTGGGCGTCAACATCAACTGCGCGCCGATGCTCGACGTTCCGCAGATAGACAGCGACAAGGTTGTCATTGGCGATCGCGCGCTCGCAACGCATGTCGACCAGATCACCGCTCTTGGCCGCGCAACGATTGACGGGCTGCTCGAAGGCGGCGCGCTTCCGGTCGTCAAGCACCTGCCGGGACACGGCCGGGCGACGATCGACAGCCATTACGGACTGCCGCATGTCGTCGCCTCGAAGCGCGATCTTAAGGAAACCGATTTCGTTCCCTTCAAGGCGCTCGCCGATGCGCCGATCGGCATGACGGCGCATATCGTTTACGAGGCCTACGACAAGGAATTTTGCGGCACCCTGTCGAGAACGATCATCGAAGAGGTCATTCGCGGGGAGATCGGCTTCGACGGCCTGCTCCTGACTGACGATCTGAAAATGCAGGCGCTCGGCGGCCCGGCGGGGGATCGTGTGCGGCGAGCGATCGCGGCGGGCGCCGACATCGCCTGCTGCTGCAATTTCACCGTCGCCGAGATGGCCGATGCGGCGGAAGCCGCGCCCGAGCTCGCCGGAAAGTCGCTGGAGCGCGCTGAACGTGCGCTTGCGCGCGCGCAGGAGCCGGCCTTGCGGGGCGACCTCACGGAGGACTATGACCGCCTTGCGGGCCTCATAAAAGCGGCGCTGGCCGCATGAAAAGTGGAAAAACAAAGGCGGCCGGCCCGGAGAATCGCCGTCTAGGTGCTCAGATGACCGAAGAAGCGACGAAAGCGGCGGAAACGGACGGCGTACCGTTCGACGCGCCCGTGCGCGGCCCCGCGGAGACCGGCGCCGACATTGATGCGCTCATCGTCAATCTCGACGGATACGAGGGCCCGCTGCACGTCCTTCTGGACCTTGCGCGTACGCAAAAGGTCGACATCCGCAAGATTTCGATGATCCGGCTCGTCGATCAGTATCTCGACTTCATCGCCGCTGCGCGCGCGCGCAGCCTCGAACTCGCCGCCGATTATCTGGTGATGGCCTCCTGGCTGACCTACCTAAAATCGAAAATGCTGATCCCGGCGCCGGAAGGCGCGACCGGCGAGCCGACGGCGGATGAAATGGCCGCGCGTCTCGCGTTCCAGCTTCAGCGCCTTGAAGCGATGCGCAAGGCGGCGGATTCGCTGTTCAATCTTCCGCAGTTCGGCGTGCATTTCTTTGCGCGCGGCGCGCCCGAAGGCGTGCGCGTTCTGAAAACGCCGCTCTGGCAGGCCGACTTGTTCGAGCTGCTGCAAGCCTATACGCGCCAGCGCGTCGGCGCGGTCGACCGGACTTACAGGCTCGACCCGCCAAAGGTGTTTTCGATTGAGGACGCGCGTGTGCGCCTGCAACGAATGCTCGGCTCAATCCCGGAATGGACTGAGCTGGCGAAAGTGTCGCCGGCGAAAGGCGTTGACGCGCCGGTCTCGTCAGTGGTCGCAAGCTCTTTCAACGCCGCTCTCGAATTTGCGAAGAACGGCGCAATCGAGATAAGGCAGCTTGGAGCCTTCGAGCCGATTTACGTGCGCCAGCGCCGCGACGCGCCGCACGCCGCGCCCGACATGAGGAAGATGCAGAATGACGCCAACGGATGACGGTCGCGCCCGCAATTTCGACGACATGGATGTGCGCGAGACGCAGGAGGCGCTCGCCGAGGAAATCGAAGCGATGATCGAGGAAGAACAGGAAGCCGAAGAAGTAGCCGCCGCGGCGAATGAGACGCCTGACGCGGCGGAGGCCGTCGGCGAGGATTCGTCCGACGCCGTATGGTCCGCCGCGCAGATGGCGGAGCACCTCCGCATGGCGGAAGCATTGCTTTTCGCGGCTGTCGAACCTCTCGACGAAGAAGCGATTGCGGCGCGCCTGCCTGCGGGCGCCGACATAAAAACGCTGATCGAAACCCTGATGCAGCAATATGAAAATCGCGGCGTCAACCTTTCGAGGGCGGCGGGCAAATATCGCTTCGTCACAGCGCCCGATGTCGCGCATGTTCTCGAGAGAGAAAAGATCGAGCCGAAGAAGCTGACTCGCGCAGCGCTCGAAACGCTCGCCATCATCGCCTACCACCAGCCCTGCACGCGCGCAGACATTGAAGACGTGCGCGGCGTGGCCGTCTCGCCGGGCTCTCTCGACCAGTTGATGGAGATCGGCTGGATCAGGATGCGCGGACGCCGCCGCTCGGCGCCAGGGCGGCCGATCCTTTACGGAACGACGCAGACCTTTCTCGAACACTTCAATCTCGAGAGCGTATCCGACCTGCCGGGCATGGCGGATCTGAAAGCGGCCGGACTGCTTGATGCGCGCCTGCCGCCTGGTTTCTCTGTGCCTGCCCCGTCGGACGATTTCACCGGCGAGGATGCCGAGGAGTTCGGCGAGGAGACGGAATTCGTCACTGATTTCAATGAAGAAGAAAAGCAGGGCGACCCGGCTGGCTAGCGGCGTATTTGCGCCTGGCCGGGCGAAGCACTAAATAGAGCCCAATCAAAGGATGGAGGCCGAAATGGCCGTCGGACCCTGGCAGATATTGATCGTCGTCGTGCTCGCGCTCCTTTTGCTCGGAGGGGGTGGAAAAATTTCTGCTCTGATGGGTGATTTCGCCAAGGGAATCAAGGCGTTCCGGAAAGGTCTTCAGGACGAAGATAAAGCACCCGACGAGAAGACCGGCAAGCCCGCCGACACCAAGGACGGCGCGCATTAGCGTCTCGCTCCGGACCCGCTGAGGGCGTCATGAACCTGATGCCGCAAATCGGATTTTTCGAGATCGTGCTTGTCGCGGTCATCGCGCTCGTTGTCGTCGGACCGAAGGATCTGCCGCGCCTGATGCGGCTCGCCGGGCGGGTCGTCGCCCAGGCGCGCCGGATGGCCGGTGAATTCACCGCCGCATTCAACCAGATGGCGCGGGAAAGCGAAATGGAGGAAATGCGCCGGGAGATTGAATCGCTGAAGCGCAACAACGTCATCGCTGACGCCAAACGATCCGTTGAGGACGCGGTCCGTCCGGTCAAGCAGCTGATGGCGGATGAAGCCGCCGGGATTGAGGCGACGGCGAAACCCGTCTCCGAGCGCGCCGAGTGAGCGTCCCGGCCAAACAGCCTGACGTCGACGCGGAAGCGGATGAGGTCGCCGCATCGGCGGCGCCGCTCATAGATCACCTGACGGAGCTTCGCTCGCGGCTTATCGTCTGCCTCGTCGCCGTGGCCGTCGCCTTCACCGGATGCTTCTTTGTCTCAAAACAGATTTTCAACGTGCTCGTGATCCCGTTCGTCGATGCTGTCGGACAGGCGAATGCCGGCACGGACCCGACGCTCTATTTCGCGCCGCTCGAGTTCTTTTTCACGCGCGTGCGGCTGTCAGTCTTCGCGGCGGTCGTCGTCGCCTTTCCGGTCATCGCCTATCAGGCCTACCGTTTCGTCGCGCCCGGCCTTTATCGGCGCGAAAAGAGGGCGGCGGCGCCGTTTCTTCTTGCAATGCCGGTCCTTTTCGCGCTTGGCGCGAGTCTTGTCTATTTCGTCATGATGCCGTTCATCATGCGCTTCGCCGTCGGGTTCGAGGCTGACGCCGGCGGCGAGGCTCCGGCGAATTTTGAGCTGTTGACGCGGGTGGGAGACTACCTGTCGCTTGTCACGACCCTGATCCTCGCCTTCGGTTTCGCTTTCCAGCTGCCGATTTTCCTGACGCTTCTCGCCCGCGCCGGGATCATCAGTTCAAAGATGCTTGTGAATTACAGGCGTTTTGCAATCGTGCTGATTTTCATTGTCGCCGCGATCCTGACTCCGCCGGACCCGTTTAGCCAGATCGTCCTTGGCGCATGCATCATCGCGCTCTATGAGGTGTCCGTCTTTTCGGTACGGATGGCGGAGCGAAAAGCGAAAGCCGTCGAGGAAGCGCCGGCGGTTTGAAATCATCGGCGCGGGACTGGACGCGGCTTCCGACGGCGCTTATGGCGGTATTATGAAGGACGCCCCGACACGAGACAGCAACGGCAACGTTCTCGTTGACGGCGACAGCGTCACCCTGATCAAGGACCTGAAGGTCAAGGGTTCCGGCGGCCTCACGCTAAAGCGGGGCGTGAAGATCAAGAACATTCGCCTGACCGACGATCCCGCCGAGATCGACTGCAACGCGCCGGGGATCAAGGGCCTTGTCTTGAGAGCCGAGTTTCTCAAAAAGGCGTAGGCGCGTCTCGCTGGACGGCTGCGCGGCAACATCTTATAGCCTCGCGCCATGCATGACCTCAAAGAAATCCGGGACAATCCCGACCGCTTTGACGCCGGACTGGCGCGTCGGGGACTGGCGCCCTGCGCCGCTGAAATACTTGCGCTCGATGCGAAAGCCCGCGCGCTCACGACCGAACTGCAGGAACTTCAAACCAAACGCAATTCCGCTTCCAGGGCGATCGGCGCCGCCAAGGCGAAGAAGGACGACGCTGAGGCGCAGCGTCTGATGGCCGAGGTCGAGAGCGTGAAGCTGGCGATGCCGAAGCTCGAAGACGAGCAGCGCCTAGTTCAGAAGGACCTTGATGATCTCCTTGCCGCCATTCCCAATCTTCCAGCAGCTGACGTTCCAGACGGCAGAGACGAGACCGAGAATCTCGAAGTGCGGAAATGGGGAGCGCCGCGGCAAATCAATAGCGCCCGCGAACATTTCGATATCGGCGAGGCGATGGGCCTCATGGACTTTGAAACCGCCGCGAAGATGTCCGGCGCGCGATTTGTTCTTTTGAAGGGCGCGCTTGCCCGCATGGAACGCGCGATCGCCAATCTGATGCTCGACACGCATACGGGGGAATTCGGGTATCAGGAATGTTCGCCGCCGGCTTTGGTGCGCGATATGGCGCCCTACGGCGTCGGCCAGCTTCCGAAGTTTGAGGAGGATCTTTTTCGCACGACAAACGGCTTTTGGCTTACGTCGACGGCCGAAGTCACGCTGTCAAACATCGTCGCTGACGCGATTGTCGACGCCGACGATCTGCCCTTGCGCTTCACCGCGTGGACGCCGTGTTTCCGCTCGGAGGCGGGAGCCGCCGGGAAAGATACGCGCGGCATGATCCGCATGCACCAGTTTTCGAAGGTCGAACTTGTCTCGATCACCGCGCCGGACAAGTCCGTTGAAGAGCATGAACGTATGACGGCATGCGCCGAGACGATCCTCAAAAAACTCGAGCTCCCGTTCCGCACGGTCGCGCTCTGCACCGGCGACATGGGGTTTGCGGCGCGCAAGACGTATGACATCGAGGTCTGGCTGCCCGGCCAGAACCGCTACCGCGAGATTTCGTCATGTTCGAACTGCGGCGACTTCCAGGCGCGGCGGATGAAGGCGCGCTTCCGAAGGAAAGGCGAGAAGGGGACGGAGTTCGTTCACACGCTGAACGGCTCGGGCCTTGCCGTCGGCAGAACGCTCGTCGCTGTCCTTGAGAACTATCAACAAGCGGACGGTTCGGTCGCAATTCCGGCAGCGTTGCAGCCTTATATGGGCGGAATGAAAGCGGTTGGCTGCTGATGCGTATATTGTGCACCAACGACGACGGCATTCACGCGCGGGGGCTGGAAAGCCTCGTCAAAATCGCACGCGAGCTTTCGGATGACGTATGGGTCGTCGCGCCGCATGAGGAGCAGTCGGGCGCCGCGCGCGCGCTGACGCTCGCCAACCCGATTCGCGTAAGGGAATATGACCCCAGACGCTTTTCAGTATCAGGAACGCCGTCAGACGCAGTGATGATGGCGACGCAGAAACTGATGGCGGGCGCGCGCCCTGATCTTGTCCTGTCGGGAGTCAACAACGGACAAAATCTCGCCGAGGACGTCACCGTTTCCGGCACGATCGCCGGCGCCTTTCAGGGAATGTCGCTTGGCATTCCTTCGATCGCACTCTCGCTCGCGCGGTTTCAGCGCGACAAGGCGAAGTGGCAAACGCCCGAGAAGCACGCGCCCTCGATCATCAGGAAACTGCTCGATGCGGGCTGGCCGTCCGATGTGGTCATCAACATCAATTTTCCCGATCGCGAAGCTGACGACGTTCAGGGCGTCGAAGTGACGCGCCAGGGCCATCGCGATGATTTCAAACTTTTCATCGAGGAGAGACAGGACCTCAGAGGCGGGAAATATTACTGGTACGGCTATGAGGGCGCGCTTTCCAATCCGCCTCAAGGGGTGGATCTGCGCGCGATCTATGATGGGCGCATTTCGATCACGCCGCTCCACCTTGCGTTGACGCATGAAGATTCCCGCCGCCGCCTTGCCGGGTTGTTCGGCTGCGAATCTGGCTGAGAGAACGAGGGAAACGCGACGCCGCGAATCGAATCTTAACTGCTTGTTAACCGAAGTGGACCAATGGTTACTGTTAGGTTAACGCCGAACGAAACGCTGCTGGAGGCCGCAATGAAGAAGCTTGGGTGGGCATTGGCGCTTTTGTCGACCAGCGCGCTCGCAGGCTGCGGTTCTCATAACCACGCGCCTGTTGTTTACGGCACGCAGCCTAATGCGCAGCCGGCCCGCATTTACACCGCTCCCGGACAATATCAGCCTGCGCGAACGGCGTATCGCGCACCGGCGCCGGCTTACGCTTCGGCGCCCTATCAGCAGCCGGATTATCGCGAAGGAATTTATCCGGCGGTTGAATCGGGCGGGCTCTCCCCGCTGGCGCCGGTGACGGAAACCTATCGGCAGGACCGGACGACCTATGATAACCGGCCCATCTATATCGCTGAGGCGCCGCCGCCGATTTCCAACGATTCGGTTCAGGATCTCCCGGGGCAGGTGACCGTGCTGCCCGGCGATACGGTCTACGCAATTTCGCGGCGCACCGGTGCGTCGCCGCAATCGATCATTGCGCTGAACAGTTTAAGGCCGCCTTATACGCTGTCGGTTGGACAGACGGTGCGCGTGCCGGCGAATTCGGTTCCGCCGTCCCATGCCTCGGCGACGGGATCTGCACAGGTCAACACTGTCTCTTCGCGGCCTGACGCGGCGCACGTCGTTCGTCCGGGCGAGACGCTCTTTTCGATTTCCCGCGCTACTGGCGCAAGCGTCGCCCAACTGGCTTCGGTCAACAATCTGCGTGCGCCGTATACGTTATCTGTCGGCCAGACCCTGCGCATTCCAAGCGGCGGGTCGGCAAGCGGCCAGCGCACGGCCGCCTCACAGTCGGCCGGCGATGTCGCCGATATCGCGCGAACCGTCTCCTATGAGGCGCCGGCGCCGAAAAAACCGACAATGTTTGATTGGCCGGTTCAGGGAAAGATTATCGGCTCCTACGGCCTGTCGGCGACCGGCAAGCGCAATGACGGCGTCAATATAGCGGCGCCGGTCGGCACGCCGGTGCGCGCTGCGGCCGACGGTGAAATTGTCTATCGCGGATCAGAGCTGGAAGGTTACGGCAATCTGATTCTCATTAAGCACGAGGACGGATATGTGACCGCCTATGCGCATAATGACGCCATGCTCGTGAAAAAAGGCGACCGCGTTCGCCAGGGGCAAGTCATTGCGAAGGTCGGCAAGTCGGGGGCGGCGAACGAGCCTCAGCTGCATTTTGAAATCAGGCAGAACTTGAAGTCCGTAGATCCTGTTGCTCTGCTTGGATCGCTGTAGGCCGGAGAGGGGCGTCTTAGTTGAGTTGAATAAGAATAATTGCGTGACTCTTGCATCCTCTCAGGGCTCCTTTCGGGGAGCCCTTTCTTTTCAAGCGTTGATGACAAGCCACGTCAAATAGGCTGCATAACCCGCAACCATCACAGCGCCTTCAAGTCGATTGAGCCTGCTTCGCGTCACTGAGAACAGGATCATGACAAGCGTGGCGGCTAGCATCACCCAATTGTCGAACGCGACGATTTCAGCAGGGGCCGCGACCGGGTGAATGGCCGCTGTGACGCCGAGAATGCCGAACAGATTATAGATATTCGAACCGACGACATTGCCAAGCGCGAGTGCGGATTTTCCGCGAAGGGCCGCCATGATCGATGTGACGAGTTCGGGCAGGGAAGTGCCGATCGCCACGACCGTAAGGCCGATGATTGTTTCGGAAACGCCGAGCGCGCTCGCAACGCTGATGGCGCCTGTCACCAGAAACTTTGCGCCGACGACAAGGAGGATGAGACCTCCGACAGCCATCAGGATGTCGAGAAAAGGCGATTTCGGTCCCGCCGGCGCTTCAGCGCCGGCCGCCGCATGCTGCTCGGCCTTGGGCGAATCTGGATGTCGCCGCTCGCTGTAGAACGCATATAGAATGTAGGCGGCGAGCGCCGTGACGAAACAGAATCCGGCCGCTCGGCTGAACTCACCTGTCATTGATACGCCGATTGCGGCGAGGGTTGCGATGAGGACCACGGCGCCGTCGCGCAAAAAGGCTTTCTTCTCAACTGCGAAAGGGGCGATAAGGGCGGAAAGCCCCAGAATGAGGAGGATGTTGGCGATGTTCGAACCGACGACATTGCCGATCGCGACGCCGGGTGAACCAATAATGGCCGCCTGGATGCTCGAGACGAGTTCAGGCGTGGAGGTTCCAAATCCGACAAGAGTGAGCCCGATCAGCAGGTCGGAAACGCCCATCTGACGGGCAAGGGCTGTCGATCCGCGTATGAGGATCTCAGCCCCGATCGTCAGTACGATGAGGCCGCCGGCGATTGAAAGCCAATCCATAGGGAAGACGCTCCGGGATAGGGGCCCGCTACATGTCGGGCGTGCGCCAGCATTCCGCTAGAGGCGCCCGATGAAAAATTCTAGCCCAACGTGAAGCAGGCGCGCGCGACTGCGACCAGCCGTGTTTCGCCGGATTGCCAGCCGGTCGCCTCCATAAAGGCGATCCGCCGCCCCTCACGCAGAACCTTCACCCGGCCGGTCATGTCCTCCGGTCGCGACGACGCGAGATAATCGACCGCGATGTTTGCGGTGACAACCCTTTTGCCGACCCTTGCATAAAGGTCGGATTGCATCGCAAGTTCAAGAAAGGCGGCGATGACGCCGCCATGAAGCGCGCGAATGGCGGGGTTTCCGATATGCGTTTCATTAAAGGTCAACTTGTAGGCGATCGGATCGCCGGCGAGCGCCTCAAAGCCGAGCCATGCGGCGAGGGGCGCATGTGACGCGAATTCACGGACTCTTTCGAGTTTGTCCGTCATAGCCGCATCCCTTTGATCGGGCCCTTTGTGCCGACCATGAAAGCGCCTGCGCCGGTCGCCAGCAGCCTGCCGTCGGACTCGGCCGTCAGGCGGCCCGAGACATATGCGACGTCGCCGCGGATCGCTTCGCAATCGGCTGCGCAGACCGCCCGATCGCCTGGGCGAATTGCGCCGATATAGTCTGTGCGGAGATTGATCGTAGCGATCGGCTTGATCTCCTCAAGCGCCGTAAAAACGCAAAGTCCGAATATCGAATCGATAATGATCGTATAAAGACCGCCATGCACGTCGCCGTCCGCGTCGGCAAAAGAGGCGGGGAGCGCCATTGAGAATTCCGCTTTTCCCTTGCCGATGAGTATTGGCTGCAATTCAAGCGAGCGGAACAGCGAATGCTCGTGGGCGAGGAAGTCGCGCGCCGATCGCAACATGGTGCCGATGGCGGGATTGATCTCGCCTCTGGATGGATTTTCCGTCATCCGACAAGCCTAGCGGCGGAACGGCGGCGTTGAAATCCTGCAATGCAGTTCACGAGTCGCGAAGGCGCTCATCCTGATACTGGATTCCCCAGCCGATGATCTGCCGCCAAAGCGCTTCAGCCATTTCAGGGGGCAGTCCTGACCCTTCCGCGCGTTTCTTGACCCGTTCAATGACCGCGCGGTTGCGCCAAGGCACATTCGCCGACGCCGCCTCCATTCTTTTCAACGCCCACATCCGGTCGACATAAGCCCATCGCGCCGCGAGAAGATCGACGAGGCTGAGATCGATTCTGTCTATTTCTGCGCGCACCTCGTCCATGGAGGCGCACTCGGCCGGCTTTTTCATCGGGTCTCTCCTTCGCGGACCCCAGGATGCCAAAGTTCGCCTGTTTGCGCGAGAAGGGAATCAGCCGGCCGCCGTTTTCGCAGCTTCATAGAGCGCGAGCGCGGCAAGCCAGGCCTCCTCCTGCGCGGCAATTGCACCTACGAGCGCCGCGCGCTCCTTTTGCAGTTTGGTCGCACGCGCGATGTCACGCTCGTAAAGGCCGGGTTCGGCAAGCGCGGCGTCAAGGCGCGGCAAGATTGCGTTCAGCTCGTCGAGTCGCGCTTCGGCCGCCTCGGCCTTTCGCTTCAGCGGCGCCAGCTGTTCGCGAAGCGCCGCTGAATTCTGGCGTGCGGCGAGGCGAGGGTCCGTCGCCTTGCGGTCGCCAATTGAGGGTTCAGATTTTTGCGCGTCAAGGACGAGCGTACGGTAGTCGTCAAGGTCGCCGTCGAAGGGGCGTGCGGCGCCGTCCTTGACGAGCCAGAGCCGATCAGCGACCCCGCTCGCAAGATGTGCGTCGTGCGTGATCATGATGACCGCGCCAGTGTAATCGTTGAGCGCTTGGGCAAGACTGGCGCGCGCGTCAATGTCGAGATGGTTGGTCGGCTCGTCGAGGATGATAAGGTGCGGACCGTTAAAAGTGATGAGGCCAAGGAGCAGTCGGGCCTTTTCTCCACCCGAGAGATTCTGAACTTTCGTATCCGCGTTTACAGCGCCGAAACCGAGCGAAGCGGTCGCCGACCGCACCTGCGCTTCAGTGCCATCCGGCATCAGCGCCCGCACGTGTTCGTAAGGCGATTGATGAGGCTTCAATTCGTCAAGCTGGTGCTGTGAAAAATAGGCGATTTTCAACTTCTTGTGTTTGAAAAGTTCGCCGCTGAGCAGCGGCAGGCGGCCTGCCAGCGACTTTACCAGCGTCGACTTGCCTTCGCCGTTGGGGCCGAGGATCGCGATCCGATCGTCGTGGTCTATGCGCAGATTCACCTTGCGCAGCACTGTCTTTCCGTCTCGGTACCCGAGATCCGCGTCAACAAGACGTATGATCGGCGGCGCCATCGGCTGCGGATTTCTGAAATTGAATGAAGTCGATTTCTCATCGACAGGTTCCGCGACGACCTGCATTTTTTCGAGCGCCCTTATCCGGCTTTGCGCCTGTTTCGCCTTTGACGCCTTCGCGCGGAATCGGTCGATGAAAGCCTGCATGTGGCGGCGCTGCGCTTCCTGCTTGGCGCGAAAGGCGAGTGTGGCGGCGCGCGCCTCAAGCCGCTTCCTTTCATAGGTGTCGTAATCTCCGGACGAAATCGTCAGCTTGCGATTTTCAAGCGCCAGAATGTGCGTGACGGTGCGGTTGAGAAAATCGCGGTCGTGACTGACGATCAGCGCCGTATAGGGGTATCGGCGGATGAAATTCTCAAGCCAGATTGCGCCTTCAAGGTCGAGATAGTTTGTTGGCTCGTCAAGCAATAGGAGATCGGGCGCCGAAAAGAGAACGCCGGCGAGCGCGACCCTCATCCGCCAGCCGCCCGAAAAATCGGATGCAGGACGCTTTTGGTCGGCCGCGGAAAAGCCGAGGCCGGAAAGAATCGCGGCTGCGCGGGCTTCCGCCGAATGGGCGTCGATCTCGGCGAGTCGGGTGTGGATATCGGCGATTCGAATAGGATCGGCCGCCCTGTCGGCTTCCTCGATCAGGCTCGCCCGTTCGCGGTCGAACTCAAGAACAATATCGACCAGGGGCCGCGCCGAGGCCGGCGCTTCCTGATCGACCCCGCCGATCCGTCGGCGGTTGCGCAGCGATATTTCCCCGTCTTCAGGATGGACTTCTCCCTTGATCATGCGCAACAGCGTCGATTTCCCAGCGCCGTTGCGGCCGATGAAGCCGACTTTCCATCCTTCGGAAATCGCGGCTGTCGCCTGCTCGAAGAGCGGGCGGCCCTCAACACGGTAGGTCAGGTCGTTGATATGCAGCATATCCGGTCGCTTGCGGCCCCTCCCGGGGGCCTAACGGCGCCGCCGCGACTGCGCAAGGACCGGCCGTTTCGGCCCTTTTCCAATGGCGATACTCAGGGCTATTAGGGCGTAAAGTCGGCATAATGACGTACCCGGGGAGAACGCCCCGAAGCGTGAGGGAGGAAACGATGAGAAGAGCGGGATGGGTTGGCGCTGCGGCGCTGGCGGCGGCGCTCGCGGCCTGTGCGGATAAGGCGCCAGACAGCTCGGCGAGCGAGGCAGCAGATAAAGTCCCGGTGGCCGACACGTCGATCGACCTCTCCGATGAGGCGGCGGAAGCGGCCGACGTCTTTGCAGCGCCGTTTGAATTCGATCTTGCGTCTATTCGCACCAAGGAAGCGTTGACGGCCGCGGCGGATGCGGCCTTCAATCAGGCGGACGGCGACGGAGACGGCGCGCTTACACCGACTGAGTTTTACGCGCTTGCCGCATTGCTGGCGCCCTCGGCCCCGGTCGAGGGCCCTGTCGATACGATTACCGACGTCTTTTCGGAGGAGGGAGGTGTCGAGGCGGTGGTGGAGGCCCTGCCTGAAGAGCCGATTGCGGGCGTTTCGCCGCTTGACGAAAGCTATGCAGCCATCACGGGTGCGGACGGCGCTTTGACTGCCGACGATCTTCGCACCGCCTTCGCAAGAAAGTTCGACGCCGCAGACGAAAACCTCGATGGCGCTCTCGATGATGCTGAATCAGCGGCCCTTGTCGCAGGCGAGCTGTTTTAAAGGTTGCCATTGCGCGCCGTCTTTCCAGTGGGCGCGGCATTCTGACCGCGGCGCTTGGGGGCTGCGCGGGCGACCTTGCGGCGGTGCGCGCAGGTTGATAGGGAACCCGCCAAATGACGACCCACCGGACCTGACAGGAGCAGACCATGGCGCTTGAGCGCACCTTTTCGATCATCAAGCCGGACGCGACCCGCCGCAATCTTACCGGCAAGATCGTCGCAAAATTCGAAGAGGGCGGTCTTCGCGTCGTCGCCTCGAAGCGTATCTGGATGACGCGCAAGCAGGCGGAAGATTTCTACGCTGTCCACAAGGAACGGCCGTTTTTCGGCGAGCTCGTCGACTTCATGATTTCGGGCCCGGTGGTCGTTCAGGTTCTCGAGGGTGACAACGCGATTGCGCTCAATCGGGAGATCATGGGTGCGACCGACCCGAAGAAAGCCGCGCCAGGCACCATTCGCGCAGAGTTCGCGGAATCGATCGGGGAAAACTCCGTGCACGGCTCTGACGCGCCTGAAACCGCGAAGGAGGAAATAGCGTATTTCTTCGCCGGCGCTGAAATCGTCGGCTGACGCTTCTTTGAAATGAGCCGGGAGCTGCTGATCGAACTCGCTGTCTCGATTGCAGGGGTTGCGATTCTGGTAGCCGTTTCGTGGCTGCTTGGCGCGATGAAGTCGATCGCAGTGACGGAAGAGGCGGCGAAGGACCGGCTGGCTTTCGATGAGCCGGATTTCGACGCAGCTGAATGGTTCTTTGGGGCC
>CALKYG010000014.1 GCA_938003575.1 uncultured Alphaproteobacteria bacterium | reverse complement strand
TCGGCGCGTTGAAGAAATCAGCCGCCAATACAAGGTGTCCGGTGGAAGATACCGGTATGAACTCCGTCAGCCCTTCAATGATTCCGAGAAGCACGGCCGCGATCCACATCGCCTCGATGCCGTCGTGAATCTCGTCGTTCTCGTTCGGCTGCATCAGCGGGCCCCGAAAAAATCTTCAGAAGGCGGTTAGACCGGTTCCCGGATACCGACAACCGGTTAAAAATCCGCATTATCGCATTCACGGCCGCCAACCGCTTTGGGGCGGCGTCCGCATCGCGGCCCGGTTCCTGCTGTCCGGCGCATCAAAATTGCAGAACGCGGCCGGCGACGGCGTCAGCTTTTCAGCGCGACCGTGAAGTCCGCTTCCGTTTGCGCCCTCACGTCGTCGACGCTCACTCCGTCTGCGAGTTCGACAAGGGTCATGCCCTTGCCGCGCTCGACTTCGAAGACGCCGAGATTGGTGATGACCATGTCGACGACTTGCGCCCCTGTCAGCGGCAGCGAGCATTTGTGGAGGAGTTTCGGCTCGCCGGCCTTCGAAGCGTGATCCATGACGACGACGACGCGCTTGACCCCGGCGACGAGATCCATCGCGCCGCCCATTCCCTTGACCATTTTTCCGGGGATCATCCAATTCGCGAGATCGCCGGTTTCCGAGACCTCCATCGCACCGAGAATCGAAAGGTCGATATGCCCGCCGCGTATCATCCCGAAGGAGTCGGCGGAGGAGAAATAGGAAGTTCGATCCAGCTCCGTGATCGTCTGCTTGCCTGCGTTGATGAGATCCGGGTCGACCTCATCTTCATAGGGAAACGGGCCCATGCCGAGCATTCCGTTTTCCGATTGCAGCGTGACGTCGACGCCCTTCGGGATGTAATTGGCGACAAGCGTCGGAATGCCGATGCCGAGATTGACGTAGAATCCGTCTTTCAGCTCCTTGGCGGCGCGGGCAGCCATCTGGTTCCTGTCCCAGGCCATTACGCATTCTCCCTTTGGCGGACGGTGCGCTGTTCGATCCGCTTCTCGAAGGTTCCCTTGACGATCCGCTGAACGAATATTCCGGGCGTATGGATCTGGTCCGGGTCGAGATCGCCGGTCGGAACGAGCTCCTCGACCTCCGCGACGGTGACCCTGCCCGCCGAAGCCATCATCGGATTGAAATTGCGCGCCGTCTTCCGATAGATGAGGTTGCCTTCGGCGTCGCCCTTCCACGCCTTGACGATCGAAAGATCGGCGACGAGGCCCGTCTCCATGATATAGGTCTCGCCGTTGAAAACCTTGTGCTCCTTGCCTTCGGCGATCAGCGTGCCTACTCCCGTCTTAGTATAGAATGCCGGTATGCCGGCGCCGCCGGCGCGGCACCGTTCGGCGAGCGTTCCTTGCGGATTAAACTCAAGCTCAAGCTCGCCGGAAAGATATTGCCGTTCGAACTCCTTGTTCTCGCCGACATATGACGAGATCATCTTTTTCACCTGCCGCGAATTGAGCAGCATGCCGAGGCCGAACCCATCGACGCCGGCGTTATTCGAAATGACGGTAAGATTCTTGACGCCCGAATCGCGGACCGCGAGGATCAGGTTTTCAGGGATGCCGCAAAGGCCGAAACCTCCGGCCATGATCGTCATCCCGTCGAACAACACGCCTTCAAGAGCGGTTTTTGCGTCCTTGCGAATCTTGTCCATGAGACCTCCTCGTCGCGGCGACAGTCGTTAGACCAAACGCGCGAAAAGGTCCACTTGGTCAATTGGGCTCAGGGCGGACCGTGACAAATTCGATCACGCTAGGAGACGCGGACGAGACTGGCCGGCCGCTTTTGACGCCTGCGGAGCCGGAGCCCCTTGGCGAAGAGCCGCGCCGCCTCCCAGTGTATCGCGACAATGACCTTGAGCGTCATCAGCGGGTACCGGAAAAATGCGGCGGCAAGCGCCTTGTCCGTCATCATGCGCCGCTCCCCCGCGAATGAGGCGGTGAATATCAGACCCTCCCGGTCATGCTGACGGATGGCCAGTGTTATCCGCTCATCCGGCTCATTGAGATCGAAATCGTATCTCTGGTCCATGTCCATGAACGGCGATACGTAAAAGGCCTTTTGGGCTGAATGGCGAACGCGCCGTCCGTCGCCTTCCGCCGCAAGCAGGTAATGGTGCGTCTCGCCGAACGTATTGCGCACCTCATAGAGCACCGCTTCAAGGCGGCCGCTCGCATCATGGCAGTAATAGACGGAAAGCGGGTTGAACACATAACCGAGGATCCGAGGATAGCAGAGCAGATGGATCGGACCGTCGCCGCGAAATCCCCCGCCCCATAGCAAAGCGCGCACGTAGGCCGGCAGGGGCGACTGCCCTCCGTCTCCGTGATCCGCGTCATTGAAGGAAAAGATATTGAACCTGTTCCTTGAGAATAATTTCAGCGATTGCGCCGCCTCGTCTATCCGGTCGATGTCGATCAGAAGCGAGAAGACGCGATACGAGAAGCTGTGTTGTGCGGGCCGCAAGCGCGTGTGCGAGACGACGCCCTCGTAAATATGCGCAGGATTGGTCATTCCGCCGCCATCGCGATCGCGGGCTGACGCCGCCAGATTCGGGAAGACTCGTTCTCCACCGTCCACGGACGGCGAACCCCGCCGAGGTCTTCGGCGACCGCCAATCCGGCCTGCAATCCATCTTCATGAAATCCGCTGCCGAAATGCGCGCCGCAATACCAGACGCCGCCGACGCCCTGAAGCGACCAGAGCTCCTTCTGCGCGCGGCAGGCGGCGACGTCGAACATCGGATGATCGTAATCGAATGTGGCGACCACGTCGTCGCCGCGGATCTCGGCGGCCGGATTCAGCGTCACGAAAACGTCGCGGCCGCAATCGAGGTTTTGCAGCCGGTTCATCCAGTAAGTGACTGAGGCCGCGTTGTCGCCGCCGAGGTAATTCCAGCTCGCCCAGGCCGCGCGCCGCTTCGGCATGTGCGATCTGTCGAAGTGGACGACGGCGCGGTTCGACTGGTACCTGAACGCGCCGAGAATCGCACGCTCGCGCCCGGTGGGGTTCTTCAGCATGGCGAGCGCGCGGTCCGCATGGGTCGCGACGACGACGGCGTCAAACACGTCAACCGCCCCGTTCTCATCGACCACGCGAACGCGGTTCTCGGTCCGCTCGATTTCAGCGACGCCGACGCCGAGACGGGCGTGGCGCCGGAAGCCTGCGGAGATTCTCTCGACATAAACCTTTGACCCGCCTTTGACCGTGCTCCATTTCGGCTGGTTCGACGTCTGCAAGAGGCCATGGTTCGCATAGAAGCGGAAAAGCGACGCGGCCGGGTAATCGAGGATCCGGAGCGAGGGCGTCGACCAGATCGCCGCCGCCATCGGTTCGAGAAATCTCGTGACAAAGGCTTTTGAAAATCGGCGATCGGCGATGAAGTCGCCAAGAGTCGCCTCTTCGCTGAGACCAAGTGAGAGCGCCGCCTTCGCCTCTCGGTTGAAACGGACAATATCGGACAGCATCGCCCAATGCGACGGTGACGCGATGCTCCGGCGGCGGGCGAATAGGGCTGACAGGCCGTCGCCCGAGTACTCGACCTTCCCGCAGTCGAGCGATGCGCCGAACGACATGTCGGTGCCTTCAAGCTCGACGCCAAGGCGGTCGAACAACGCCGTCAGGTTCGGATAATTGGGTTTGTTGAAGACAATAAATCCTGCGTCGACGGGCGTCACCGCGCCGCTGACCGGCACGTCGACCGTATTGGCGTGCCCGCCGAGCCGAAAATCGCGTTCATAAACGACAACGTCGTTGCGTCCAGACAGGAGCCAGGCGGCCGACAGGCCGGAGATCCCGCTGCCGATCACGGCGATCCGCAGCCGGTCGGCCGGCTCTCCATTCACGGCCCGAAGGCCGTTTCCTTCAAACGGCATGCAAAATTCCTTACTGAGGCCGGAAATCCGGCGGCCCTTTGATACGGCGTCCGTCGCGTGATGGATTAACGCTTCCGCGTTCGTTAGGATGGCGGAAAGTGATCCAAGCCCGATCCTGATCGTATCTCTGCTTGAGCGAAAAGGATGGCGGCATGTACAGGGCCCTCGCCAGAAAAATGACCTTCCAAAGCCATTCGCGCGTCCCGGGGAACGCGGCCGCCGACGAAATGACTGCGCTCCTTGCGAAAGTTGCGGCAGACGGCGATCGCGATGCGTTCGATACGCTGTTCGGCTTTTTCGCTCCCCGCATCAAAGGCTATTTGATGAAAATCGGCGCGGCCGCCGATCTCGCGGACGATCTCGCCCAGGAGGCCATGCTGCGGGTCTGGCGCAAGGCGAAGCTTTTCGACCCCGCGAAGGCCTCGGCGTCGACCTGGATCTTCACGATCGCCCGCAACCTCAGGATCGACGCCGCCCGCCGGGCGGCCAAGCCGGCGCTTGACCCCGACGAGCCGACGCTTTTGCCCGAACATGAGCCGCTGGCCGACGCCAGGATCGACGTAGCGGCGCGCGACGAGCGGATCAAGGCGGCGTTCGCCGCGCTGCCGCCGGCGCAATACGAGGTTGTGCACCTGCATTTTGTCGAAGACCTGACCCACTCTGAAATCGCCGAGCGGCTTGACCTTGCGCTTGGCACCGTCAAATCGCGCCTGAGGCTCGCGTTTGAAAAGATAAGAAAGGATCTTGGTGATCTCGTTGAGTAACATACGTCATCATCCGAAAGTCGAAACCCTCGCCGCTTATGCGGCCGGAAACCTCGATGAAGCGAGAGGCGTCGTCATCGCGACACATTTGACCCTGTGCGCCGATTGCAGGCTTGCGGTCCGCGATTTCGAATCGCTGGGCGGCGCCTGCCTCGAATCGGTTGAACCGGCGCCAATGAATGAAAGCGCCCTGGCAAGTTTCTGGACGCGCGCCGGGGCGCAGGAGCGCGCCGCTGGATCCGCATCGAAACGCGCGGCGAACGATTTCGCACTCGACGCCGCTCATCCGCTGGCGTCCTATCTCAAGCGCGGCGTTGATGCGATCGAATGGCGCCAGGTTGCGCCGGGCCTTGCACAGCAGATCATCCCCGCGGAAGGCTACCGTAAGGGCGTTCTTCGCCTGCTGAAGATCAATCCGGGCGTGCGGATTCCGAAGCATTCTCATGGCGACGAGGAGCTGACGCTGATCCTGCGCGGCTCTTATGCGTACGAAGTCGGCGATTTTTCACCCGGCGACCTCGCCGATCTTGACGATTCGGTCCCGCATTCGCCGCTTGCGACAGGCGAGGAAGCCTGCATTTGCCTGATCGCGACCAGCGCTCCGTTAAGGTTCAAGACCCTGGTCGGCCGCGTTGTGCAGCCGTTTATCGGCCTTTAAGTCACGCAAGCGCGAGCGCCGAAGCGTTCGCCCGCCGGGCCGAAACGAGCCCGTCAACCGGCCATCGACAAAACGCGTCGAAAATGCGGCGAACCGCTTCTGGGGGGTTATTCCTTTTCCGCATGACCTCCCTATTTCCACTGCATCGGCGGCGACGCCGGCAACGAGAAAAAGGAGAGAAAAATGGCCAAGATGATTTCGATCACCGCTGCGACCGCCCTGATTTTCGCCGCGGTCTTCCCCGTGGTCTACACCTTCGTCGCTTTCGCGTAATCGGCGGTCATGCGCCGGCACCCAGCGAGGAACCACCTGACTGAAACCATAAACCGAAGGCGGCGCCGGACATCATAAAGTTTCGGCGCCGCTTGCCGTTCAGCATCCGAACCGCAGGCGCGCCGCGTCGAGATCCTGCTGCGTGTCGATGCCGCGAGCCGCCTTTTCCACGACCCTGACGGCGAATGTCTCTCCCATCTCGATGATGCGTAATTGTTCAAGGCTTTCAGACTGCTCACGAACGCCGTGCGGCGCGGCGACGAAGCGCCGGAGGCTTTCGCGGCTGTAAGCATAAGCGCCGACGTGAAGAAACAGCGCGGACGGCGGGCTGCCCGGGGGCGGCGTCCTTGAAAAATCCCGGGCCCTGAATATGCGCCGCTCAGCGTCGATCGCATCCGCAAGGATCGCCTTCACCGCGGCAGGATAATCAGGGTTGATCGACGGCGGGAACGGACAGGCCAGCGTCGATGCGAAGCAGCCCGAATGC
>CALKYG010000013.1 GCA_938003575.1 uncultured Alphaproteobacteria bacterium | reverse complement strand
GTCCCTCCAGAAAAAGGCGCTCGCGAGGCGCCCGCGCCTGTTCGCCGGCAAGCCTTAAAGCGTGAGCCAAGGGAAGTCCCGCGCCCAGAAGATCGCGCAGCCGTGCGGCGATTGAAGAGATATCTCTAAGGCTGAGTTCCCTATTCGACCGTCCTATGCCGAATAGTTGAAATGCGCTTTCGCGATCAGCCTGGAGCGTCAAAGGCGTTAGGTTTCTTTCCGAGAGCAAAGTGCGCGCGTTGCCGAGATCGCTTGCCGCGATAACGCCAGTCACGACGCCGCCGCGCGTATCCTCAGCCGAGTAGCGCCAGCGCTGACCGTCGCCTGTCATTCGGCGACAGCTTTGAGGACTTCGGGCGCAGTCGTCAGGCCGTTTGCAATTTTGATATCGCCATCCTCGCGCATAGACCTAAAACCGGATTGTCGGGCGATCATTGTGAGCTTCGCCGCTGTCGGTTCCGCCGTAATCGCGGCGCGCAATGTATCATCGATTTCGAGGATTTCAGTGATCGTCAAGCGCCCATGAAAGCCTGTTCCGCCGCAATGCGCGCAAACGGGATCGGACAGATCGCGAGGGCCCCCGGCGCCGCCGCAAGCCGAACATGTGCGCCTTACAAGCCGTTGTCCCACCGCACCGATGAGTGTCGAGGCGACCAGATAATCTTCAACGCCCATATCGAGGAGGCGCATGATTGCAGACGGCGCGTCATTCGTATGAAGCGTTGAAAGAACGAGATGGCCGGTCAGCGCCGCCTGAACGGCCGTTTTGGCGGTCTCCAGATCGCGCATCTCGCCGACCATAATAATGTCGGGGTCGTGGCGCAGAAACGATCTGAGCGCGCTCGCGAAATTAAGGCCGATTGCAGGGTTCACTTGCGTTTGAGAAACGCCGTCAATCCGATATTCAACCGGGTCTTCAATGGTCAGAATTTTAACGTCGCGTTTGGCGAGCCGTTGAATGAGCGCGTAAAGCGTCGTTGTCTTGCCGCTTCCCGTCGGTCCTGTCAGCAATAATATGCCGTTCGGCCGGTCGGAGAGGCGGTGGAGCCTTTGCGCGTCCGCCCGCGCAAATCCCAATTCTTCAAGGTCGAACGATATATCGTTGCGTTGCAAAAGCCGTAGGACCACGCTCTCGCCGTGAACATTCGGCGTTGAGGATATCCGCAAATCGACCGGTTTGCCGCCGACCGGAAACGAAAAGCGCCCATCTTGGGGCCGACGCCGTTCTGCGATGTCGAGATTGCTCAATATCTTGAACCGCGAAATCGCGGTCAGGCCTTGCTTGGTCGAAAGGCTCTCTCGCTCAACAAGAACGCCATCGATCCGGAACCGCACTCTGAAGCCGCGTTCTTCAGGTTCGATGTGAATATCGGACGCCCGCGCCTTCGAGGCGTCTGCGATAAGCCGGTTGCAGAGCCGTATCGCGGGTTCGGCGCTCGCAAGATCGCGCAGGCGGTCGAGATGGTCGTTGTTTTCCGTGTCCATATCGACGCCGACCGCATCGGCCTTGCTCGCCGGAAGCCTTGCAAGAAGCGCTTCGACTTCGCTCGCCGTCGCGATCATGGGTTTAACGGCGACGCCCAACGCAAATTCAACGCCGCGAAGGCCGGTTGGGTCCGTCGGATCCGCGATCGCAACAAGAACGCCGGAGACCGTGCGTTCCAGGGGGAAAATGCGCGCCGCCGTGAGGAAAGCGGGCGACATCGATTTTGCAATCGCGAAATCGACCGGCGCCTCTGGTTGATAACGCGGCCAGGAAAAGTACGCCGCCATCGCACTGGCGAGCGCTTCCTCACTAACCATCGCGCGCATGCTAAGACAGCCGTCGAACGGCATGCGTGACCCTGCGAGCGATTGCCGAACGGCCGCGGCGTCTTTTTCAGTAATGGTGTGATTTGCGGCGAGGTAGTTTAAAAGCTCGATCCGACGCTCGCTTAAATTCGCCGCGACGCGTTCTGCGTCCGCGATGAAAATGAGGCCGGCGGTCTGATTCTCGGTCAGCTCAGCGTGTGACATTCAATTTGCGCTTGTTCTCATGTCAGCGACTAATTCGTTCCGCAGTCATCTTGCAGCGCG
>CALKYG010000012.1 GCA_938003575.1 uncultured Alphaproteobacteria bacterium | reverse complement strand
CGCGCAAGCGAGCATGGCGTAGGCGGTCTCCGGTATCATCGGCATGTAGATTATGACGCGGTCGCCGCGCCTGACGCCGCGCGCCTTCAGGATATTCGCCATGCGGCAGACTTCGCCGTGCAGCTCCCCGAAGGTGATACGGCGGGCGTCCTTCGGATCATCGCCTTCCCAAATGATCGCGACATCGTTCCTGCGCGCCGGCAAGTGTCGATCTATGCAGTTATGGGCGGCGTTCAGCTTCCCGTCTTCATACCAGCGGATCCGAAAATCCTCTTTACTGAAAGAGACATCCTTTATTTTCGTCGGCGCCTTTTCCCAGTCGATCCTGTTGGCGACGCGTTTCCAGAATTCCTCCGGGTCTTCGATCGAACGCCGGTACTCCGCCTCATAGAGTTCCTTGTCGTAGAGCGCGCGAGCGCCGGCGTCAGGCTTGACGGGAATGAGATCGGCCATGGCGTTGCTTCCGCGTTTATTGAGCCGGTTTAAGGATCGCCTTGGTTTCGAGAAACTCCTCAACGCCAAGCGTTCCCCATTCGCGGCCGTTGCCGGATTGCTTGTAGCCGCCGAAGGGGGCGGTGACGTCGACGCCTGCGCCGTTCAGATGAATGTTGCCGGCGCGGATGCGCCGCGCAACCTTGCGCGCGTGATTGATGTCGCCGGAATAGACATAACCCGACAGTCCATAGGGGGTGTCGTTGGCGATTGCGACGGCGTCGTCTTCGTCCTTATAGGGAATGATGGTCAACACAGGGCCGAAGATCTCCTCACGCGCAATCGTCATCTGATTGTTCGCGCGCGCAAAAATCGTCGGCTTTACGTAGAAGCCTTTTTCGAGACCGTCGGGCTTGCCGGGGCCGCCGACGACGAGTTCGGCGCCTTCCTCAACGCCTTTTCTGATAAGTCCCTGAATCTTGTTCCACTGAATCTCGCTCACGACCGGGCCGATGACCGTGCCGTCGGCTTCGGGGTCGCCGACTTTCACCTTCGCCGCGGCTTCTTTGGCGATCGCGATCGCTTCGTCCATGCGGTGTTCCGGCACGAGCATGCGCGAGGGCGCGTTGCAGGACTGGCCCGAATTGTTCATCATCGCCATGACGCCTCGAGAAACGGCCTTATTGAAATCAGCGTCGTCAAGGATGATGTTGGCGCTCTTGCCGCCGAGTTCCTGCGCTACGCGCTTGACGGTCGGCGCAGCGTTTTTGGCGACTTCGACGCCGGCGCGCGTCGATCCGGTGAATGACACCATATCGACCTCCGGATGCGATGACATCGCAGCCCCGACTTCGGGCCCCAGGCCGTCGACCAGGTTGAAGACGCCTTTCGGCACGCCGGCCGAGTGGAGAATTTCAGCGAATAGATGGGCGGAAACGGGCGCGACCTCTGACGGCTTGAGGACCATGACGCAGCCTGCTGCGAGCGCCGGCGCAACCTTGCAGGAAATCTGGTTCATCGGCCAGTTCCACGGCGTGATGAGCGCGCAGACGCCGATTGGTTCGCGGACGAGCCAGTGCGAGCCGTTGTCCTTTTCGAATTCGATTTCATCAAGCGCCTTCATCGCGGTCTGGAAATGGCCGAGCGAAGAGGCGGATTGCGCATGCAGGGCAAGGCTCTTCGGCGCGCCCATTTCTGCGGTGATCGCCTTCGCCATTTCCTCATTGCGCTTCAGGTATTCTTCGATGATGCGTTGAAGAAGCGCCTTGCGTTCGGCGATCGATGTGTTTGAGTAACCTGCAAAGGCCGCGCGCGCCGCTTTCACCGCGCGATCGACATCCGCCGCATCGCCGAGCGCGATTCTGGCGAACGGCTCCTCGGTCGCCGGATTCACGACGTCGAGACGCCCGCGGCCGTGCGGCTCCACCCATTCGCCGTCAATATAAAATTTCGTGAGGTCGCGCATGAGCGTTTCTCCGGTTTTCCTGAATTGATTGAATGTTAGTCGCGAAATCCGCCCGAGCCAACAAGTTTGGGCGGTCAGATGGACGCAAGATAAAGCGGACAGGGCGAGATTTTCTCGTCCGTCGGCGAGTACCCGATGTAGTCGAAGGCAGGCTTCAGCCCCGGCCTTGCTGTCGCCGCGTTGACGAAAATGTCGCTCGCGAATGTTTTTCCGGGCGGCGTTTGCGGCCTGCATGTCGCCGTGACGAGGGAATGCGCGAAATCATCGCCGGCGCCGGCGTCAAGCCATATCCTGACGGACCGCCCAATCTTCGAGTTTGCAACCGTTCTCGCCGCCTCGACGGCCGCCTCCGGGCCGTCCAATTCGAAGATCGCAATACCATCGCCCTTGACCGCGTATGGTTCGACGTCCTTTAGAACTCTCTTCAATTCCGCCGGGCTCGCGCCGTGCACGACGAGGGCGGCGCGCAAGGCGCCGCCATCGCCCGGATCTAGCGAGGCCTCGCGCGAAAGCCAGTTGTCGGCCGCAATTTCAGCATCGAGCCCCAGCGCTCGCCAGGCGTCGCAATTCTCAATGCTTATCGAGTTTTTGGCGTTGCGCCCGTTTTGCACGGAGAAAAATCCGAACGGTGTGGTCGCAAGGTCGTCGGCGAGCCGGATGGCGCGTCCGATAGCAACCCTTGCGCCCAGTCGGTATACGGCGTGGGACGGTTTGGAAAGGCGAAGCCAGTCGACGGTCTGGGCTCGCTCAACACATGCAATGTACCGCGCGGCCCAATCGCCTGCCGCGGGCAAAACCGAAGACTGAAGAAATTCTGCGGGCGCCAAAGGCAAATAAGCCTGAAGCGGAACGCCGGCCTCAAGAAGGGTCTCGGCGACGACAATGTCGGCGCCGGCGGCCAGCGCGCCGATCGCTGCGGTGAAGCGGCGCTTTTCAAGAAGCGCTTCAACTTTCGCCCGGAGGCGGTCCAGCGCCTGCGTTTGCGCAACGCCGGCCGGCGTCAGCGGGCCGCAATAGAACAGCACCTGTCCCTGAGGGAGCGCGTTGTCGATCCACGCATCGTCAATGCCGACGGCGGCCCTAAGCCGACGCAGCTGCTTTCGCGTCGTCGCAATCTTGCCTGGGGCGGCGTCCGCCGCATGCGCCGCCGCGACGAAACCGGCTTGAGCCCCCCTCTTGTCACCGCCGATAAGCCGGCACTCGGCCAGCGTTGCGCGCGTCCAATAGGAAGTCTCATCGTCGTCGACGCCGTCGAGAACCGCCGCCGCGAGCTGGCTGACGTCTTTCGACAGTTTGCGTGCGCGCTCGCGGTTGCCGCACATCGCCCAGGTGGCGGCCGCATTAACGCCGGGATAGATCGTCCCGAGCGCCGCAAAGACTTTTTCGAATCCTTCCGCCGCTGATTTGAGCTGGCTCTTGTCGTGTTCCACACTTGCAAGGGCAAGATCGCGCTTGAGCCGAGGCACGATGCTGGCGATGTCCTCGTTTTTCGACTCTGTGGAAAGCCCGAAGCTTTCCGCGAGGGTGAGCGCCTCGGACAGCGAGCCCATTCGAGCCATTGCAAGAACTGCGAAATATTTGAACCGCTCGTCCTTGGGCGCTCTCTTGGCGCCCTCGATGGCGAGATCGTACGCGGCAGCGTTAAGGCCGAGATTGATATGCGTTTCAATCTCCCAAAGACGATCAGTTTCCGTTAGCGGCGCGGCGCGCGGGCGGCGAAAGCCGGCGAGCTCCGCAAGCCGCTTCCGGTTCTCGACGATCAGATCGCCGGATTTGGACTGAAATATGAGGCCGGAACGCTCCCACATGGTGAGCGTGCGATTGATATGCTCGCGGGAAACGCCGAGCATTTCCGCGATCTGGGTCTGTTGCAATCGGCCCAGATTGGCGGTCGGGTCCCAGCCATTGCCGGCGGCGATCGTCGCCATTTCCTCAAGGAACGCGGCAAGGCGCATTTCGAGCGGATGCAACAAGGCGGCGGTAAAGCGCGCCGTCACATTGCGAACGGCGCGGCCGAGCGCGGAAATATAGGCCGACGTCAATTCAGGCGACCGCCGGGTGATCCGATTGAATTCAACGGTCGGTATGGCCACCGTCGTGACGTTTGATAGAGCCCTCCAAAGACTGTTGTGCCTGTGCGAGCCGCCGGTGAAATATTCACACGCCTGGACAAGGCCGACGATATCGCCAGGTCCCATCAGGGCGATGAGCGTGGACCGGTCGGACGTCTCGTCGCGTTCAAGCAGCGCCGCCGCGCCAGTAATGATGAGATAGACCTCCGGCGGTTTGCCTTTGGCGGTCGTGATTGGCTTGCCGCGGACAAAAGCAAGACTTCGGGCATGCCGCGCGAGTTCAGCGAGGTCATCCTCCGCGGCGCCCTTGAAAAAGGGCGCATCCGCGATCAAGCGGTTCAAATAGGACCGTTCAGCCTGTTTGGAGGCTTCAGCCAAGGACGCCCTCCGGGGATAATCAAGCCCTTAGCAGGTTTCGCCTCCCGGCGGAAAATCGGCAACCCCGAAAACCAGCCGCCAGAAACAAGGAAACGGCCGGATTTCTCCGACCGTTCCCCACTCCCCCGGGATCTCCCCCAAGGCTGCGCGATGGGCGTCGCGCATGGACTCCCCCGGACGGCGGCGCTTTCGGGCGTCATTGAAGGGGCAACATCAGGAAGGAACCGCCGACCGTAGGACAATCAATATCGCGCCGGGTTGAACGCCCGTGTGATGTTGGTCACACGAACCGGCGATTGCAAAAAAGGGGGCGGGGGCGCCGCCGCCCGGCTGCCGGAAAAAGCTGCGCTCAGGGAGAGGAGCATGATAGGCGGGGCCTCCAGCGGAGGCGAGAATGAGGCTCAAGACCAAAGGCGGCGTTGATATTGAGTATGAATGGGACGGGCCTGAGAGCGGGCCGGTCGTGCTTCTGATCATGGGTCTTGCCCAGCAGCTCATCTTTTGGCCGGAGGATTTCGTCGCGGCCCTGAACGACGCCGGCTTCCGAACCTTGAGATTCGACAACCGTGACATCGGGCATTCGCAGAAATTCTCAGGCAAACAGGCTCCAAATCCGCTTGTGCAGCTCGCCGCGCGGCTCATAGGGATAAGGGGGCTTGCGCCTTATTCGCTCGAAGATATGGCGAACGACACAATCGGCCTTCTCGACGGGCTCTCTGTCCGCAAGGCGCATGTCGTCGGCGTCTCGATGGGCGGCATGATTGCGCAAGTGATGGCCGCAAAATTTCCCCAGCGCGTCGACCGGCTCGCGATTATCATGTCCTCGACGAACAACCCCGCTTTGCCGCGCGCGAAAGGCGAAATCGCCAAGGCGCTGATGGCGCCGCCCGCGAATATCAATACCCGGGAGGAAGCGCTTGAGCGCGCCATGTATCTCTGGAGCCTGATCGGAACAAAGAATTCAGGCGCAAGCGATGACGAGCTTCGTGCGCGTCTCGCCGCCGCCTATGAGCGCAGCCATTATCCCGCCGGGCCGCGCCGACAGCTCGCGGCCGTGATCGATACTGGGGATCTTCGGAAAGACTTCACGCGCAAGATTGCGGCGCCGACGCTCGTCATCCACGGCGGCGATGATCCGCTTGCGCCCCCGGCCGGCGGCGTTGACATATTCCGGAATGTCAAAGGCGCCGACCTCGAAATCATCGAAGGCATGGGCCATGACATCCCGAAGAAATTTCGCGCGCGAATTGCGGCGAGGATCATCAGGCATTTCAGCGCTTGAAGCCGCCTAGCCTAAATAGCCATTCTTCTTCAGATGCTCGACGATCGCCGTCGCGGCGTCAGCGGCGGCGACCCTCGACGTATCCAGCCTGATCTCCGGGTTTTCCGGCGCTTCATAGTCGCTGTCGATGCCGGTGAAATTCTTGATCTCGCCGCGCCGCGCCTTGGCGTAGAGCCCCTTCACGTCGCGCTTCTCGCAAACTGCGAGCGGCGTTGAGATGAACACCTCGATGAATTCGCCGTTTTCGACAAGCTCTCGCGCCATGCGCCGCTCGCTCTGGAAAGGCGAAATGAAGGAGACAAGGACGATCAGTCCGGCGTCGACCATCAGCTTCGCCGTTTCAGCGACGCGACGGATGTTTTCAACGCGGTCCGCGTCGGTGAAGCCGAGATCCTTGTTGAGGCCGTGGCGCACATTGTCGCCGTCGAGCGTGTAGGTGTGGCGCCCAAGATCATGAAGACGCTTCTCAACGAGGTTTGCAACTGTCGACTTTCCTGCGCCCGAAAGCCCGGTGAACCAGAGGATGCAGGGCCTCTGGTGCTTCGCTGCAGCGCGCGCAGTCTTATCGATGTCAAGATCCTGCCAGTGCACGTTCTGCGCGCGGCGGAGCGAGAAGTCGATCATGCCGACGCCGACAGTATTGTTCGTACGCTTGTCGATGATGATGAAGGAGCCTGTTTCGCGATTGTGGGAATAGGGGTCGAATGCGATCGGCGCCGAGGTGGAGATGTTGCAAAAGCCGACCTCGTTGAGTTCCAGCGTTTTGCCGGACATATGTTCAAGCGTATTGACGTTGACCTTGTGCTTTAATTCCGAAATTGACCCCGATAGCATTCGGTTCGACGTCTTGATGAAATACTGCCTGCCGGGAATCATTTCGTCGTCATGCATCCAGATGACGTGCGCGGCGAATTGATCGGTTTGTTCGGCGGGCGCCTTTCCGGCGCAGATGACGTCGCCGCGCGATATGTCGATTTCGTCGGCGAGGCACAGCGTGACCGCTTGGTGCTGGCCGGCGGAAAAGAGATCTCCGTCGCGCGTCACAATGCGCGTGACCGTCGATCGCCTGCCGGACGGAATGACGACGATCTCGTCGCCCCGCCGGACGACGCCTGACGCAACTGTCCCAGAAAATCCGCGAAAATCGAGATTGGGGCGGTTCACCCACTGAACGGGAAGGCGGAAGGGTTCGCCCGACATGTCTTTTTCAATGTCGATCGATTCAAGATAGGGGAGAAGCGCCGGGCCCTTGTGCCACGGCGTATTGGCGCTTTTTGTAAGAATGTTGTCGCCTTCAAGCGCCGAAATCGGGATGCAGACGATTGAGGAAAAGCCGAGCTTGCGGGCAAACGCGCGGTAGTCGGCTTCGATCTTGTCAAACGTCGCGCGCGAATAATCGACAAGGTCCATCTTGTTGATTGCGACGACGACGTGGCGGATGCCCAGAAGCGAGCAGATATAGGAATGACGCCGCGTCTGCTTCAGTACGCCCTGGCGCGCATCGATCAGGATGATCGCGACATCAGCGGTCGAGGCGCCCGTCGCCATGTTGCGCGTGTATTGCTCGTGGCCCGGCGTGTCGGCGACGATAAACTTGCGCTTTTCCGTCGAGAAGAAACGATAGGCGACATCAATTGTGATGCCTTGCTCGCGCTCGGCGGCGAGGCCGTCGACAAGCAGGGCGAAGTCGATCTTCTCTCCCTGCGTGCCCATTTTCCTCGAATCGGCTTCAAGCGCTGCAAGCTGGTCTTCATAGAGAAGCTTCGTGTCGTAGAGCAGGCGCCCGATCAGCGTCGACTTGCCGTCATCGACGCTGCCGCAAGTGATGAAGCGGAGCATCGACTTTTTTTCGTGCGCGTCGAGATAGGCGATGATGTCGTCGGCGGCGGCGGATGCGTGGGCCATCAGAAGTAGCCTTCCTGCTTTTTCTTTTCCATCGATGCGGACTGGTCATGATCGATGACGCGGCCCTGACGCTCCGATGAGGTCGAAAGCAGCATTTCCTGAATGACCTGCGGCAGCGTCGTGGCGTTCGACCGCACGGCGCCCGTCAGCGGATAGCAGCCGAGCGTTCTGAAACGCACCATTTCCATCTTCGGCTCCTCGCCTTTTTTCATTGGCATGCGATCGT
>CALKYG010000011.1 GCA_938003575.1 uncultured Alphaproteobacteria bacterium | reverse complement strand
ATCCGGGATATCGAGCGGAACCTGCGCGACGCCGGATTCATCAATTTCGACCGGCCCCCGGAAGAGCGCGACGGATTTCACCGGTACGACGGTCAATCCTTCGCCGCCGAGCTGGTCGCCGCCGAACCGCGCCGCAGCGCCGAGATTGGCGTCGAGAATTCGACCATAGTCGTCGCGGATTTCGACGCCCAATCGCTTCTTGCTGTAATAGTAGTCGACGGGATCGGGGGATTCGAATTTCGTCAGCCTCAAAATGCCCTCATCGACAGCAGCAACCGTCAGCATCACGGCTTCACCGCGCGCTACGCCCTCGATCGTCACCGGCGTCATCACGTTCTGACGCGGACGCACAAGGTCCGGCGCGCCGAGCGCAACATTCAATTTGCGCGCGCTCATGTCGTACGGGACGTAGGCGACGCCCATGGCGCGCCTCGGAATCGGGCGCTTTACGACATCGCGCGGCGTCACGATCGTAGCGAGCACATAGAATCCCGATCCCCAGGAGGGATCAGTGTCAACTATGATCTCGCGGCCCTTGTCATCGACCTTGAGGCGCTGGACGAGATGCACTTTGTCGGTCGCGATCGCGATGATCGCCTCGCCTGCATAAGGCGGGTCGAGGAAGAGTCGGGCGCGGGCGCCCGGCGCGACATTCTCGCTCGTCACCGTCAGCGTCGCCTGGTCCGGCGTGTCGGCGCCGGATTCATAGGAACGCCAGCCGACATAGAAACGGATATCCGTTTTCGCTTTCGATACGGGATCCGTCGCGGTCAGACGGTATGACCCTGCGTCCAGCGCCTGAGCGATCCGCGCGGGCGCGGTCGCGCTCGCCTGCGTGCGGCCCTCGGCGACGAGCACGTCCTTATAGGACCGCCGCCAGCGCCACTCGCCGTTCTCGCGATACCAGTCGAACCAGTAATCTTCCTCGACGAGCCGCCATTCGAGTTCGCCCGCGACCTGTTTGCCCCGCCAGTCGACAAGCACGGCGTCGATTTCAGCAGGTTCGTTCTGACCAAAGCCCCAGGCGTCTTTCGCGAGCTTCAGTCCCAGATAGCGATCGTCCGGGCGCACCGGAATGCGCGCGCTCTCGCGCACGACGCGTCCGCCCGGCTCGACGACGCCGACGACAAGGTCGGCGCGCAGCGGCGCGCCGTAATTGTCCGGCGCGCCTTCGATTGTAAGATCGACCGCCGCCTTGCCGTTCGGATCGGTCGAGGCGTTGGCGAGCGTCAGGTAACGCTCGTCAAAGCGGCCGTCCGCCGGTCCGTACCGGTATCCCTTGAGATCGGGAAACGGATTGGGATCAAGGCGCAGCCGCGCCTCCGATTCAACGCCGAGCGATCCCGCGGGCGCGCCGTAAAGGTACCGCGCATCGACCGCGACGGCGCGCGTCTCGCCGGCGCGCATCGGCGAAGCTTCGTCGACGTCGAGCTTCACCTCGATGCGCTGCGGCACGAAATCTTCAACCGAGAAGGTCTCGCCGCCGACAACGCCGGCGCCGTCCGCCTTGACTTCAATGCGCCATTGTCCGCGCGGCGCCGATTTCGGCACTGCATAGTCGAATGAAAACCCGCCGATCTTCAGCTGGTCGATTCGCTCTTTCGCCGCTTCTGTCGAATTCGGTCTGTAGATCGTCACAGTGAGCGGTCGGTCGGCGGCGAGGCCGGCGCTGTCGCGCACGATCCCCGACACATGCGCCGTCTCGCCCGGCCGATAGATGCCGCGGTCGAGATAGACATAGGCGTCGATGACGGATGGCGCCGCACGCCCGTCGACATTTCTGTCGGAGAGATCGAGCGGCGCGCGATTGAGATCAAGCGCGGCGAAATCGTCCTGCTGCCCGTAAGCCATGATCATGCGCGGCGTCAGCGGATAGTCGCCGTTCACCGCAGCTTTCTCAAAGCGCGCGCGCCCGTCGGCGCCCGACGTCGTCCTGGCGAGAACGTCGTTGTTGGACGCGATCAGATCGAGTTCGACGCCGGAAAGGGGTTTTCCGGACTCAATCGAGCGGATGAATACGTCGATGCCCTCGCCGCTTGAATAGCTTGTCAGCGCCATGTCGGTGAACATCACCCAACGCCAGGCCTGGGCCTTGCGGTATTTGTCGCCGCCCGGCGTTACGTCCTTGAGCTTCACATAATAGGCGCCGGGCTTGAGGTCGGGCAGCGCCGCGCCGAGGGCGAATACCGTCGTCACGGTTTCGTTTTCGACTTTCCTGACAGTCAGGTCCTTCTCGAAAACCTTGACGCCGACGTCCTCTCCGCTTTCCTCGTCCCAGACATAGAAATATTCGTCTTCCGCCGAAGAATCGCCCTGCGCCATCGACTTGCGGGCGAGCGAGCGGTCGGAGACGCGATAAACAGAAACGTTGATCTTCTCGACATTGACCGTTTCAATGCCAAGTCCGTCCGCTTCGAGACGGGGCAGGATGACGCCGTCGCCGACAAAGCCGACATAGGCGGGCTTGTCGCCAAATGCGATCGTCACTTCGACAGGGCGCTTCAGCTTTTCGCCCGACTTCGACGGCGCGCCTGCGCGCACCCGCGCCTTGTATTCCTTGTCGAATTCAATGCCGGAAATGCAGATGCTCGACCCGGCGACGCTCACCGCGGGTTTGATGGCGGGGGTGAGGCGCACATAGTCGGCGTAATTCGTCTTGCCCGACGCATCGAGTTCGCGCGTAAACTGGAGGCAGGCGCGCGGCGCATCGCCGGCGGTCTCCAGGATCAGTCGGTCAAAGGCGAAATCCTTTGATTTCGGCCGGGTGGCGCGAGGCGCGTCCTCGCCGCGAAACGCCTGGAACGGACGCCGCGGCTGGTCGCCTTCTGCCTCCATCATCGACACCTGCGACCGTCCGGCGCCGCTGCGCAATTCCGCGCCGCCGCGATCAATCGCGCGACCAAGAAACAGGCCGCTCGCGAAGGCGATCAGAACGCCGCCCGCGATCATCAGTGTCTTTTTTCTGTCCATTCCCCGTCTCCCTCGACGCCCTCGTCCGGCGTGATCTTAACCAAACTTATGGCCTTTCAAGGTCCAAAAGAAACAGATTCCAAGGCCTTCGGGTCCGTTCCACACCTTTTTTCAGAATTGCAATTCGCGGCGATAGGGTTAGGAAGTGGGACGCCGCAGCGCCGGAACCGGCGAAAGTCTCCGTAGCTCAGGTGGATAGAGCACCAGATTCCTAATCTGGGGGCCACAGG
>CALKYG010000010.1 GCA_938003575.1 uncultured Alphaproteobacteria bacterium | reverse complement strand
GCGATGGCGCTCGTTCAGTTCTGCATTGTCATCCTGCGCTATGTCTTCGGCCTCAATTTCATCGCAATGCAGGAAAGCGTCACCTATATGCACGGCGCCGTGTTCCTTCTGGCGGGAGGTTATGCGCTGCTCACCGACGATCATGTGCGCGTCGACATCTTTTATCGCAGCGCGCGGCCGCGGGCGAGGGCGCTGATTGATCTGCTCGGGACCTACCTGCTTCTCACGCCGTTCTGTTTTGTGGCGCTCTGGGCGGCCGGTTCCTATGTTTCGAACAGCTGGTCTGTTCGTGAAGGCTCCATGGAGCAATCCGGCATTCAGGGGGTCTTCCTGCTCAAGACGCTGATTCCGGTCTATCTGATCCTTCTCTTGCTGGCCGGCTTCGTCAACGCGACCCGCGCCGCGGAATCGCTTAGAAGCCGGAGCGATTGACGATGGATCTGATCGGCGAACACGGATTCTGCCTTTGCGGGATTGCTCCGTGGCTGGACGTCATGATGATCGCCCTGCTTTGCGTCCTCATCCTTGCGGGCTATCCGGTCGCTTTCAGCCTGGCCGGCGCCGCACTCATTTTCGCATTTCTCGGACTAGCGTTCGGCGTTTTCGACATCGGCTTCATCAAACCCCTTCCCCAACGGATTTTCGGCGCCGTCACGAACACGACGCTGATCGCGGTGCCGATGTTCATCCTGATGGGCGTCATTCTCGAAAAAGCGAAAATCGCCGAGGAGCTTCTTGATGAAATGGCGAAGCTGTTCGGCTCGCTGCGCGGCGGACTGGGCCTTTCGGTCACAATCGTCGGCGCGCTGCTTGCGGCGTCGACCGGCATTGTCGGCGCGACTGTCGTGACAATGGGCCTTCTCAGCCTGCCGACGATGCTGAAACGCGGCTACGATCCAGCATTTGCATCCGGGTCGATCGCCGCAGCGGGAACTCTCGGACAGATCATACCGCCGTCAATCGTCCTTATTCTGCTCGGCGACGTTATTTCGAACGCCTACCAGAAGGCTCAGCTTGAGCTCGGCGTCTTCGCCCCGAAGGCGGTCGGCGTCGGCGACCTTTTCGCCGGCGCGCTAATTCCCGGCCTTCTGCTTGTGGGGCTCTATCTCGTCTATCAGATCGCCGTTGCGATTTTCGACGGGAAGAAAACGCCGGCGATAGCGGCGGCTGAGCTCGGTTCCCGGACGGAGATCTGGCGGGCGGCGATGAAGACGTTGCCCGCGCCGCTTTTGCTGATCATTGCCGTGCTCGGCTCCATACTTGCGGGCGTCGCGACTCCAACGGAAGCGGCAAGCGTGGGCGCGGTCGGCGCGCTGCTGATCGCAGGCTCGCGCCTTGCGCCGAAAAGCGGATTGTTGACCGGACGCGCCGCCGTCTTTCTGTCGGCGGCCGCGATCGTCGGCATCCTGGCGCTCACGTCCTTTGTCGATCTTCGGCTCGGACGGGAAACGCCAAGCGCCGCAGAGCAGGTTGGCGTCGCTTTCGCAGCGATTCTCTTCGCGCTCATTCCGTGGGGCGTCGTCGTCAGCGGCGCGGCCCTTGTGCGGGAAAAATCACTTGCGCCGATCGCCGATCAAACGGCGCGCGTGACGACGATGGTGTTCACGATTCTGGTCGGCGCCGCGATGTTTTCGCTGGTTTTCCGCGGCCTTGGCGGAGAGGAAACGGTTCAAGCCGCGCTTGCGGCGCTTCCGGGCGGCGTTTCAGGCGCGATTCTCGGCGTGATGGCGATCATGTTCGTGCTTGGATTTTTCCTAGACTTTATCGAGATCACGCTCGTCGTCGTACCGCTCGTTGCGCCGGCGCTTCTGAAAATGGGGGTCGACCCCGTCTGGCTCGGCGTGATGATCGCCGTCAATCTCCAGACTTCTTTCCTCACTCCGCCTTTCGGCTTTGCGCTCTTTTATCTGCGCGGCGTCGCGCCGCCCTCAGTCAGAACGCTCGACATTTATCGCGGCGTTGTTCCCTTTATCGCGATCCAGCTCATCGCTCTGGTGATCCTCGCCCTTGAGCCGCAGATCGCGACCTGGCTGCCCGGCCGGCTTTACGACTGACCGCCTGCATAGGCTTCAAGCACGGCGATGCGCTTTTCGATCGACGGATGGGTCGCGAAAAGCCCGGAAATGCCCGCCGTATTGTCAAGCATCATCTGGCGCACTTCTCCCGGCGCATCGATCGCCGATCGTCCTGATATCTTCTTCAACGCCGAGATCATGCCGTCCGGATTCTTGGTGAGATCCACGGCGCCGGCGTCTGCAAGGTATTCGCGCTTTTGCGACAGCGAGAAGCGGATCACCATCGCCAGCACATAGGCGATCGCCGCCAGAATGATTGCAATCAGGATGAGAACGCCGCCGCCGCGACTGTCGCCCTTCCGGCCTGACGAGTGTCCGCCGATGCGCACGCCCGTTCTGAAGGCGTTGCGGAACACCATCTCGCCGAAAAACGAGAATATTCCGACAAAGATCACCGCGACGATCAAAAGGCGAACGTCGCGGTTTCGAATGTGCGTCAGTTCATGCGCCATCACCGCTTCAAGCTCATGCCTGTCCAGCGCCTCAACGATGCCGCGCGTCAGCGTGATCGCGTAGGTCTTCTCCGAAATTCCGCTCGCGAAGGCGTTCAGCGCCGGCGTGTCGATCATTTGGAGTTTTGGGGTCGAAATCCCTCGGGAAATGCAGAGGTTCTCAAGCGTATTGTAAAGGTCGGGCGCCTCCGCGCGGGTCACCGGCCGCGCGCCGGTTGAAAGATTGATCAGCGCCTGGTGGGAAAGCCACGCAACCCCGAACCACACGACCGCGCCGAGGACGGCGAACGGCCAGGTGCGGTTCATATTCTCCAGTGCGATTCTAAGTCCGTCGCCGACGCTCGATTCGTTATAGGCGAGACCGACATACCCGACATTGAGCGCAAACATCAAAACCAGAAGCAAGACCGGAAAACCTGAAAGCAGAAGGAGTGATTTCAGATTGTTGTTCCAGATATGCGTCTGAAGGCCGTATGCGCCCATCGCTCAAGGCCCCTCGCCGAAAGCGACGCGCATCCCGGCTTCCGCGTGCAGCGCCGTCGTATCGAAAAAGGGTTTCGAGCCGTGTTCCGGCGACAGGATCATGCACAGCTCGGTGCAGCCGAGGATGACCCCATCCGTTTCCGGATAGGCGGCGATGACGTCGAGAAGAGCGCGCCGCGACTCCTCTTTGACCACGCCGTGGCACAATTCGTCGAGGATGACGCGTTCGATAATGCGCCGATCATGCTCTACGGGAATCAACGGGTCGCCGTCATACCGCTGCGCGAGAGCCGCCCGATAGAAACCGCCCGTCATGGTCACGGATGTGCCGAGGAGCAACGGCCGGCGAGACCCCTTCCTGCGAAGGGCGTCCGCCAGCGCGTCCAGCAGATGGATGACGGGAATGCCGGTCGCAACGCCAAGCGATTCCGCCGCAATGTGCGTCGTATTTGACCCGATCATCAGCGCATCGGCGCCGGCGCGCTTCAACCCCTCCCCCGCCCTGACAACCTCCTCGATAAAGCGGGGCCAGTCGCAGCGTCGATAAAGATCGATCATCACGCCGTAATCGAGGTGCCAGACGACGAAAGCCGCTGAATGCTCGCCGCCTAATCGCGCACGCGCCGCCCTGTTGAAGAGGCGGACATAAATTTCAGTCGACTCCGGCGAAACGCCGCCGATGAGGCCTATTCTCTTCACACGTCAGAACTTCACGCTCGGCGTCGCTTCAACAGCGCCCCTGCTTTCGGCGGGAATTTCGAAAAATTCACGCTTGGAGAACCCGCCAAGCGGTGCAACGAAGTTGCCGGGGATTTGCTGAATCGCAGTATTGAATTCCTGAATTGAGTTGTTGAAGAAGCGGCGCGCCGCCGCGATCTTGTTTTCGACGTCGGAGAGCTCCCGCTGCAATTCGAGGAAATTCGTGTTCGCCTTGAGGTCGGGATAAGCCTCGGCGAGCGCAAACAGCTTGCCGAGCGCGGCGTTGAGCAAGCCTTCCGCCTGCGCCTGCGCGGCGGGACCGTGCGCCGCGGAAGCGGCGTTGCGCGCCTGAATGACGGAGTCGAGCGTCGAACGCTCATGCGTCGCGTAGCCTTTGACGGTCTCGACGAGGTTCGGGATGAGATCATGCCGCTGGCGGAGTTGAACGTCGATGTCGGCGAAGGCCTGATCACAGCGCTGATTGAGGCCGACGATCCGGTTATAAATGCCGATGACGAACAGGCCGACGAGAACGACGACGATCAGGAAAACCAGTATGCCTGACATTGATACTCCTTAGACGTTGCCGGCCCGGCGATTGCCGGACGCCTGGGGAGTGGTAATGTAGGTTGCATCGCAGATCACGGCAATGCGAAGCGAAGGCTGAATTGGATGCAGATTGATATCATTGCGGACGGGCTTCAATTTCCCGAGGGGCCCGTGATCATGCCGGACGGGTCGATCATCCTTGTCGAGATAAAGGGCGAGCGCCTGACGCGCATTTTCGCCGACGGCTCGAAGGAGACGATTGCGGAGTTGCCCGGCGGTCCGAATGGCGCCGCGTTGGGGCCGGACGGCCGTATTTATGTCTGCAATAATGGCGGATTCGAGTGGACCGAGGTGATGGGCCAGACCATTTCGGGCGACGCGCCTCCTGACTATCAGGGCGGGTCGATTCAGGCCGTCGATCTCAAATCCGGGAAGGTTGAAACCCTCTATGCTGAAGTCGGCGGACACCCGCTCTCCGGGCCGAATGACATTGTTTTCGACAGGAGCGGTGGGTTCTGGTTCACCGATCACGGCAAGGGTCGGGGACGAAGCCGGGACATCGGCGGACTTTACTATGCCCGGCCGGACGGATCAAAAATCATCGAAGCGGCGTTTCCGATCTTTTCGGCGAACGGCGTCGGCCTGTCGCCGGATGAGAAAACCGTTTACGTCGCCGACACATTCTCCAGTCGCCTTCTCGCGTTTGATCTCGCGGCGCCCGGCGAAATTGTTCCGTCTGCCATTCCAATTCCGGGACGGCCGGTCGCGACGCTCCCGGGTTATCAGTTTCTCGATTCGCTCGCGGTCGAAGAAAACGGAACAATCTGCGTCGCCACGCTTCTCAACGGCGGCGTCACGACGATCACGCCGCACGGTGTGACGGAGCACATTCCGTTCCCGGACCTCTTTCCAACCAATATCTGTTTCGGCGGGCGCGACCGTCGCCACGCATATGTGACCCTGTCGGGAACAGGCCGGCTCGCCAAAGTGCGCTGGCCGCGTCCAGGGCTCGCGCTCAATTTCGCAACATATTGCTGACAATCAGGAGACGCCGTGATGAAAAAAATGTTGGCGGCGACGCTAATCGCGCTTTCCGGCTGCGCCACCGCCGTAAGCGACTCGCTTGAGCGCCGCGGCGTTGACGCCAGGATGACGCTCGTCCAGCGCGTCACCGACGTTCGCACCGACACAGTGCGGACAAAATCTGCGTTCGATGAAGCGCAATCGGCGCTTTCGGCGGTTCAGGGGCTCGACGGCGCGCCGCTCGCACGCCAGCTCGATCTGGCGCGCGCGACGGGACAGAACGCGGCAGTCGCTGCTCAGGACCTTCGCCTTTCCGTCGAAGATGCGAAAGCAGCCGCCTCCCGCTTTTTCATCAAGGAGGAGGCGGAACTCGCGCTCATGAGGCCGGACGGGGAATCCTATCTCGCCGCGGAGGCCGCGCTCGGCGCCGTCAAAGCGGCAAGCCGGAACTTTGAGGCGGCGTATGATGCTTCTAAACTTCGACTTTCGACCGCGCTCAGTCTCCACAACGCGGAGGTGACGACGCTTCGTCGAGCCGCCACGAGCGGCGTGGCGGCGGACGCGCGCGCGTCTGAACGCGCCAACGCGCTCGCGGCGATCGACGATGCAAACGCTGCGCTCAGCATACTTCTCGAAGAGACAGACGGCTATCTCGCCGCACTGAAATAAGTGCGCAGCTGATTGAAAATAATTCCAGGGCGCCCACATTTCGCCCGAAGCTGCGACAGGACGGCCAATGCTCGACGCACGGAAAATACTGGCTGATCTCCAGAGACAGGCGGAACTCGCCGCACGGGAGATTGACGCGTCAGGACAGGTCGAGAAAGCCAAGAAGGCGGCATTGGACATTCGCGAGCGCCTGGAGACCGACCCGGCGGCGCGCACGGTCGCCGCCGGCGCCGGCGGGCTGCTCCTCCTCGGCATACTCGGTTCAAAGGGCGGACGCCGGCTTATCGGCGATATCGCGCAAACGGGCGCCGTCGCGGCTCTGGGCGCTCTTGCTTACAAGGCATGGATGGAGCGCAACGGAAAGTCTGTCGGCGCAGACCGGGTGCGAGAGGCCGAGACTGCGGGGTTTCCGATTGACCCCGCTTCCGATCCGGAGTTTGCGCTTGCGGTCGTGCGCGCGATGCTCGCCGCCGCCTATTCGGACGGCGTCCTTGATGCTCATGAGAAAAAGATTGTGTCCGGCGCCTTTTCAAAGGCCGACCTCACGCCGGACGAACGAGCCATGCTGACCAGCGAGACGCCGCAGGAAGAAACGCTGCGCCTCCTGGCGAACGCCGCGAAAACGCCGCATCATGCCGCGGAAATCTATGCGGCGGCCGTGATATCCGCCGGCGACCTGAATGAGCGCGAAACCGAGTTTCTTGCAAAACTCGCAGATCGCCTCGGCCTATCCGCCGATGAATCGAGCTCGATCCGGAGCAGCGCGCTCGCCTGACCGAAAAAGGACGCACGGACTCTCAAGGCGATCGACTCGTCAGGTCTCACCGGATCATCGTTTTAACGATCGCGGCGAGTCCGGTCTGCCGGCGGCGGCGCAGCCGTTCCGCAAGCAGGATCGACCGCAACATCTGCTCTGACTCGTCGAGATCGTAGTTGATGATGACATAGTCGTATTCAGCCCAGTGAGACATCTCGGCGTCAGCTTTCGCCATGCGGCTCTGAACCACGTCTTCAGGGTCCTGGTTGCGCGCCCGCAATCGCCGTTCCAATTCGTCCCGTGAAGGCGGAAGAATGAAAACCTTCACGACGTCGCCGCCGGCCACCGCATCCAGTTGCTGCGCGCCCTGCCAGTCGATGTCGAACAAGACATCCTTGCCGGCCTTCAATTGATCGAACACTTTGGCCCGCGGGGTGCCGTAATAATTCCCGAATACGTTCGCCCATTCGAGAAATTCATTATTGTCGCGCATACGGAAAAATTCATTTTCCGACACAAAATAGTAATCTTCGCCGTCAATCTCGCCAGGACGCGGCTTTCGCGTAGTCGCCGAAATGGAAAGCTTGAGGCGCGGATCGCCCTTCAACAGCCTTTCCGCGAGCGTCGTCTTGCCGGCCCCGGAAGGACTCGACAGCACGTACATCAGGCCGCGGCGTTCGACCTTTACGGCGTCTACATTCATGGTCATTCCAAATTCTGGACCTGTTCGCGCATCTGATCGATCGTTGTCTTGAGTTCGAGTCCGATCCGCTTCAGTCCCATATCCTGCGCCTTGGAGCAAAGCGTATTGGCCTCGCGAT
>CALKYG010000009.1 GCA_938003575.1 uncultured Alphaproteobacteria bacterium | reverse complement strand
AAAGACATTTGGCCCCAGGGCAGAACATAGCCCATGAACGCCGTCGCCATCATCAAGAGGAAAATGACCACGCCGAGGATCCAAACCATTTCGCGCGGTTCTTTGTAAGACCCGTAATAGAGACCCCGGAACATGTGGATATAAACGGCGACGAAGAACATCGAAGCGCCGTTGGCGTGCACATAGCGCATCAGCCAGCCGTAGTTCACATCGCGCATGATATGCTCGACGCTTTCGAACGCGAAATCCTTGTGCGGCGTGTAATGCATCGCGAGGATGACGCCGGTAATGATCTGGATGACGAGGCAGACGGCGAGGATTGCGCCGAACGTCCACCAGTAATTGAGGTTCTTCGGCGTCGGGAATTCCATGAAGTCCGCGCCGAAACGGATAATCGGGAGGCGCCGGTCAAGCCACCGTTCGATGGCGGTTCCGGGCTTATATGTCGAAGGATGGTTCACCGGTCCTGTCTCCTAGCCGATGCGGATCGTTGTGTCGGTCGTGAATTGGTACTTCGGTACTGCCAGGTTCTCCGGCGCCGGGCCTTTCCGGATGCGTCCGGAATTGTCGTAATGCGAGCCGTGACATGGACAGAACCAGCCGCCGAAATCGCCGCGGACCTCGCCCTGCGACGTGCCCAGCGGGACGCAGCCGAGATGCGTGCAGACGCCGACGACGACAATGTATTCCGGCTTTATAACGCGGTTTGCGTCTTCAGCGTCCGCGTTCGACGCGATGTTGTTATTGCGCGCCTTTGGATCCTTCAACGATGAAAGCGGCGTCTCCTCGACGGTCTTGATCTCCTCCGCAGTGCGGCGGCGGATGAAAACGGGCTTTCCTTGCCACATCACCTTGATCGCCTGACCCACCTCAAGCGCCGACAGGTCGACTTCCTTCGTCGAAAGCGCAAGGACGGACGCGTCCGGGTTCATCTGATGGATCAGCGGAACCGCAACCCCGGCTGCGCCGACAATCGTCGTCGCGCCTGCGAGGATATGGATAAAATCGCGGCGGGTAGGCTCCGCCCCATGCGTGTTGTCAGTCGCGCTCATCGCCCTTCTTATTCCTTTAGCTGCGCCGCCCATGCCGGGTCGGCGCCGACCGGGAAGCGGCCGGAACCGGCGGGATTTTGGGGGTTCCCTCTGGCACGAGTTTCTAGTGAAAGTCCAGCCGCTGACCTAGTGCGGCCTAGAGTCGCGAGCGGCGCCGCAAAAGCTGCATTCTCGCGGCGGAATAAGGAGTTGAATGCCGTAAATGCGCCTCGCCCTCTACCAGCCCGAGATCCCCCAGAATGTCGGCGCGTCGATCCGGGCGGCGGCCTGCTTCGGCGCTGGTCTCGACATAATTGAACCATGCGGGTTCCCGGCCGACGACCGCAGCCTGAAGCGCGCCGCAATGGACTATCGGGCGCTGGCGGTACCGACGCTCCACGCCTCCTGGACGAAGTTCGTAAAGAGCCAAGAGCGGGCGGCGGGCCGCCTTATTCTTCTTTCGACCAGCGCCGGAGCGTCGATCTGGGACTTCCGGTTCCAACCAGGCGACATCTTGCTTATTGGTCAGGAAAGCGCGGGCGTCCCGGCGGAGGTGCGGGCCGCATCAGACTTCGCCGTCCGCATCCCCCTCGCCCCCGCCGCGCGCTCCCTCAACGCTGCGGCCGCCGGCGCCATTGCGCTCGCGGAGATGCGGCGGCAGTTGGGCTGGTGAAAGGAAACGCCGTCATGCCCGAACTCGCCGAAAGGAAGATACGAGCCGCCGCCTGGTTCCGGGAGCTGCAATCTTTGCTCATCGCTTCGTTTGAGAATCTCGAAGACCACGGGGGGCCGCTTTACGCTGACTGGGCGCCGGGACGCTTCGAGCGCAAGCCGTGGAAACGCGGCGGCGATTTTCCTGATGAGGGCGGCGGCGTCATGGCGCTGATGAAAGGGCGCGTCTTTGAAAAAGTCGGCGTCCATTTTTCAGAGGTGCTCGGAGAGTTTTCCGAAGAGTTCCGCAAGCAGATTCCCGGCGCCGAGGACGATCCTCGCTTCTGGGCCTGCGGCGTATCGCTGATCGCGCATACGCGAAACCCGCATGCGCCGTCCGCGCACATGAACACGCGCATGATCGTCACGACCAAACAATGGTTCGGAGGCGGCGGCGATTTGAACCCGATGCTCGATCGCTACCGGACCGGCGACCATGAAGACACGCGCGACTTCCACGCTGCGATGAAGGCGGCTTGCGACCCGTACGATCCGGATTGGCACCCGAGGTACAGAGCATGGTGCGATGACTATTTCTACCTGCCGCACCGAAAAGAGCCGCGCGGCGTCGGGGGAATCTTCTACGACCGGCATAACTCAGGCGACTGGGAGAAGGACTTTTCGTTTACGCAAAGTGTCGGACGAGCCTTTCTGGAAGTCTATCCGAGCCTTGTCGCGCGGCGAATGAACACGCCCTGGACGGAAGAGGACCGCGAAGAGCAATATGTTCGCCGCGGCCGCTACGCCGAGTACAACTTGCTATACGACCGCGGGACGGTTTTCGGTCTCAAGACCGGCGGCAATGTCGAGGCGATTCTGTCATCGCTGCCGCCGCTCGCGAAGTGGCCGTAATCTTAAAGCTGATACCCGGGCGTAGAGTGAGAAATGACCTTCTCCTCCTCACTCATCTCCGCTTCGATTCCGGAGAAGAGCGGCGTTGACAGATAGCGCTCGCCCGTGTCCGGCAGCATGGCAAGTATGACCGACCCCTTCGCCGCGCCGTTCGCGACCTCAAGCGCTGTCGCCAATGTCGCGCCCGACGATATGCCGACAAAGACGCCCTCTTTCTGCGCAAGGTCCTTTGCAGCCTTCATTGCATCGGCGCCGGACACTTTGAGTATCTTGTCGATAAATTTCTTATCGATCGCCTCTTGCGCGACGAGCGGGATGAAGTCCGGCGTCCAGCCCTGGATCGGGTGCGGCGTCCAGGCGGGATGACTTCCATCAGCGGAGCCGTCGGTCCGCCGTTTTTGCGGCGCGCCGTCGAAGATAAGCGCCGCGACGTCAGGCTCGCTGACGATGATCTTCGTTTCAGGGCGCTCCTTTTTCAACACGCGCGCAACACCCGAGAGAGTGCCGCCCGTGCCGTAACCTGTCACCCAATAATCGAGCCGCTCACCCTTGAAATCGTCGATGATCTCGCGAGCAGTCGTTCTCTCGTGGATATCGGGATTCGCCGGGTTTTCGAATTGCCGGGTCATGAACCAGCCGTTTTTATCGGCGAGTTCCTTCGCCTTTGCGACCATGCCGGTGCCGCGATCTTTCGCCGGCGTCACAACAACCTTCGCGCCCAAGAATCGCATCAACTTGCGCCGCTCGACTGAAAAGCTCTCCGCCATCGTAATGACGAGCGGATAACCCTTTGCCGCGCAGACCATGGCGAGACCGATTCCCGTATTTCCGCTGGTCGCTTCGACGATCGTCTGGCCGGGCTTCAAGGCGCCTGACTCTTCCGCCGCTTCAATGACGCCGAGCGCGAGTCGATCCTTGACCGATCCCAACGGATTGAAGGCTTCAATCTTGACAAAAACGCTGACGCCGGGAGGCGCCATCTTGTTCAAACGTACGACCGGCGTGCGGCCTATCGTTCCCAAAATGCTGTCAAATCTCGCCATAGGTCTCTCCCGTTTAAGGGCGTATTTCGACTTCCTCGGGGTGAAGGTCAACAATCGAGTTGCACGCTAAAAGCATCCCACGCATTTGTGAGGCTTGCAGCCGCGACCGGCGGGGAATACTCACTGCGAAGGCGCTGCGGCAACGGGAGGCCTTCTTGACGCATTCGACGCATGCCTACGAGCACGACCCTCGCAATGACAGCATACTGATTGACATCAACGGTGAGTTGTTCAGGCGGCAGGACGCCAAGGTCTCCGTCTTTGATTCCGGCTTCGTGCTGGGAGACGGAGTGTGGGAGGGCCTTCGCGTTTACCCCGGACCCGACGGCAAGGGTGTCATCGCGTTTCTCGACCATCACCTTCGCCGATTGTGGGACGGCGCCAAGGCTCTAGACTTCGAAATGGGACTGACGAAAGAAGCGTTGGCGAAGCGGCTTTATGATTGCCTGGACGCCAACAACGCGCATGACGGCGTTCACATTCGTCTCATGGTGTCGCGCGGCGTCAAGTCGACGCCCTATCAGGATCCGCGCGCGACGATCACTCCGCCGACAATCGTCGTTATTCCAGAATTCAAACGCCCGCTTGCGGAAACCGCGACGAACGGCAAGCGGCTCTTTACGGTCCATGTGCGTCGCGGCTATCCGGATGTGCAGGACCCGAAACTCAATTCGCATTCGAAGCTGAATTGCATCATGGCTTGCATCCAGGCGGCGAAGGCGGGCGCCGATGAGGCGTTGATGCTCGACCCGCACGGCTTCGTCGCCACATGCAACTCGACGCACTTCTTCATCGTGAAGAACGGGGAATTGTGGACATCTTCCGGCGACTATTGCCTCGGCGGCATCACGCGCGGCGTCATACTGGAGCTAGCAAGGGCGAACGGCATTGTCGCGCGAGAGAGGAATTTTTCCCTGCATGACGTCTATGGCGCGGAGGAAGCTTTCGTCACCGGCACTTTCGCCGGCGTCACGCCAGTTTCAGAAATTGACGGACGCCGGATCTCCGAGGGCCGCGGGCCGATGGTTAAGCGTCTGCAAGCGCTATATTCGCAGCGGGTTTCGAGGGAGGTATCACAAGGCAGATGACGTCAGACACCAACGGCAAGCCCAATGCTGATCAGCTTGAATCGCACGCCTATCGTCTCGCCGCGCTTGACGCCGATTTCCTGATGGCCGAAGAGCAGCGCGGCATTCGTTTCATGCTTGAATACGAAAAAGCCGAAAAGGCGTTGAAGGCTTGGGGTGTTGAATCAACCGTCGTCGTGTTCGGTTCGGCGCGCGTGAAGGAGGACGGCCCTCCTGAACATGCGGCCTGGTATGCCAAGGCGCGGGAAATCGCTAACATCGTCTCTTTGCGCGGCGGCGCGCGCGACCGCGACGTCGTCACCGACACGCGCATGAACGTCATCGCAACGGGCGGCGGCGGCGGGGTCATGGAAGCGGCGAACCGGGGGGCGCATGACGCCGGAGCGCCGTCGATCGGATTCAATATACGCCTGCCCTTCGAGCAGGAGCCAAACCGATATTCGACGCCGGATCTGACGTTTCAATTCCATTATTTCGCGATGCGGAAGATGCATCTCGCCATGCGCGCGCGGGCGCTCATCATCTTTCCTGGCGGGTTCGGCACCCTCGATGAATGTTTCGAGCTCCTGACGCTCGCGCAGACCGGCAAGGCCCCGCAAATTCCGATTGTTCTTTTCGACAAGGAATTCTGGTCTAAAGCGATCAACTTCAGACACCTCGTAGACCACGGCACGATTTCACCCGGCGATCTCAATCTATTCAAATTTGCGGAGGAGCCAGGGGAGGCCTGGGACATACTCTTGAAGGCCGGAATTCTGGAAAGGCTGAAAGAATGACTGTCGTCGTTTCGATGTGGTCGGGCCCGCGCAATATCTCGACGACAATGATGCGCGCCTTCGGCAATCGCGCGGATGCGCGCGCAATCGACGAACCATTCTATGCATATTACCTCGAACGCACGGGGGCCGATCATCCCTATCGCGCTGAAACGCTTGCAAGATGCCCCGCACGCTTTCCCGACGTCTTGAATCGGATCGAATCCGCCGGCGCCGGCGACATTCTATTTCTCAAGCAGATCGCCTATCATCTTGAAGACGGCGTCGATCTCTCTTTCATCTCGGGCTGGCGCAATTTCCTTCTCATCCGCGACCCGCGCGCGATGGTCGCCTCTTTCTCGAACAAGCATGATGATGCGGCGCCGATCATCGCGAGCTATCGGATCGCGGCGCGCATTCACGAATACCTGGCGGGACAGGAAATCCCGTGCCCCATTCTTGACGCCGATGACATCTTGAAAGAGCCGGAAGCCGTTTTGCGCGCTTTGTGCGGCGCACTCGGCATTCCATTCGATACGGCGATGCTCGCCTGGGATAGCGGACCGCGAGCGGAGGACGGCCCATGGGCCCCCCATTGGTATGATGCTGTCCGGGCGTCGACTGGCTTTAGGCCCTATGTGGAAAAAAAGGTGAACCTTTCCAAGGAACTGGAATTATTGGCCGAGAGCGCAATGGCGGATTACCACCGCCTGTATTCAAGGCGGCTTTTGGCTTGAGTCCGATGCGCCGAGGCCACAGCCTGCGTTAATCAGCGTAAAGCGCGGCAAATGCGCTTCCAGCGCATCCGAAGAAAGCTACAGTCCTCTCCGAAGGTCAGGCGGTGGTCACTCGCCTGCTGCGGTGTGGGAATTTCTTCAAGGGAATGACAAAAAATGGCTAAAAACCAAATGCTTATCCGCGCCTCCTCGCATGTTGTCGCGGCGCTTTCCAGCGTCTCGTTATTGACGCTCGCGTCGGCTGCGCCGGCGTCAGCGCAGGAAGGCGCGGCCGCGCGCGAAGGGCTCGACGAAATCACGGTCACGGCGCAACGCCGCGAAGAGAATTTGCAGGAAGTGCCGGTCTCGGTCACGACGGTGCCGGAAGATCGCCTCGCCGCGATCCTCGCGGGCGCTGAAGATATTCGCGCGCTGGCGACCCGCGTTCCCGGGCTGTACGCCGAATCCTCGAACGGGCGCATCGCGCCGCGCTTTTACATCCGCGGCCTTGGCAACACCGACTTCGACCTCGCGGCGTCGCAGCCGGTTTCTATCATCATGGACGAAGTCGTGATGGAAAACGTCACGCTGAAGTCTTTCCCGCTTTTCGATATTGCGGCGGTCGAAGTGCTGCGCGGGCCCCAGGGAACGCTTTTTGGCCGCAACACGCCTGCGGGCATCGTAAAATTCGATACGGCGAAACCGACTGATGAGACGGAGGGCTTCCTGTCCGCCGCCTATGGTCGCCTCGGCACACGCAAGGTCGAAGGCGCAATCGGCGGCCCGCTTACGGATGACCTCGCCTACCGAGTGTCGGTCCTTTATCAAGCGCGCGACAAGTGGGTCGACAATGGCGGCGTCATTCAGAACGGTAATGACGCGCGCGAGGACGTTTACGGCGATTTTGAAGATCTCGCCGGCCGAGTCCAGCTTGCGTGGACGCCCGGCGAAATGTTTTCGACACTCCTCAATTTCCATGCGCGCGACCTCGACGCGACATCGGAGCTGTTCCGTGCGAATATCTTCACGGCTGGGTCGAACGACCTGAACGGCAATTTCGACCGCGGCACGGTCTGGTACGACGGCGGGGCCGGCAATCGCCAGCATTATTCGACCTATGGCGGCTCAGCAAAGGTCGCCCTCGATTTTGGCGGCGCAGTGCTCACGTCCATCACAGCCTTTGAAACGGCAAATGGCGCCGGACGCGGCGATATCGACGGCGGTTCCGGCGCCGCGTTCCTTCCTGACGGGTCATTTCCCGGCGTAATCCCCTTCCCGTCCGATACGCTCGATTCGGTGGACGATCTTGACCAGTTCACTGAGGAGGTCCGGCTCGCAAGCGACGGCGCCGGACCGTTCAAATGGCAGATCGGGTTCTTCTATTTCGACAGCGACCTGACGATAACGACAAACCCGTTCTTCGTCGCCGCGACAACGGTGCGCCACGACAATCAAAGCTGGGCTGTCTTTGCTCAGGGCTCCTATGATCTTTCCGATCGCGTCACCTTCACCGGCGGCGTGCGCTACACCGAGGACGACAAGGACTTCCAGGGAGTCGCCACCAATTTCCCGGTGATGCCTGTCTCTGTGTCCGACGAGAAAATCAGCTGGGACGCCGCGCTTTCGGTCAGGGCTTCTGACGGGGTCAATCTTTACGCCCGTGTCGCGCGCGGCTTCCGCGCGCCGACGATCCAGGGCCGCGACGTCGCTTTCTTCGGGTCGCCGACAACCGCAACATCTGAAACGGTCCAGTCGTATGAAGCCGGCGTCAAGACGGAGTTGTTCGACAACCGCATGCGCTTGAATGCGACGGCGTTTTATTATGACGCCAACGACCTCCAGTTTTCGGCGATCGGCGGGCTCGGCAACTTCAACCAGCTCGTCAATGCAGACGGCGAGGCCTGGGGCTTTGAAGCCGACATGGAGTGGCTCGTCAGCGAGAACTTCCTCTTGACGGGCGGCGTTTCCTATAACGACACCGAGATTACGGAACCGGGACTCGCCGTTGCGCCATGCGGCGGCGGGTGCACCGTCACCGACTCCCTTGACGGCCTCGGCAATGCTCTCATCACCGGAAACCCCTTCCCGCAGGCGCCGAAATGGACATGGAACGTCACCGCGCGGCTCTCGAAGCCGGTCGGCGGCAATGGCGACGAAATCTACCTCTTCACCGACTGGGCGGGCCAAGGCCGCACCAATCTATTCCTCTATGAATCGGCGGAGTTTTACACCAATGGCAATGTCGAGGGCGGCGCGCGCCTCGGCTACCTGACGCACCAAGGCAAGCTCGATCTCGCGATTTTCGCCCGCAACATTCTCGATGCGGAAAACGTCAAGGGTGCGATCGACTTCAACAACCTGACAGGTTTCGTCAACGAGCCTCGCGTATGGGGCGTTTCGGCCACGCTGAATTTCTGATCCGTTAACGCCGTTTAAGGAATGAAGGCTCCGTGGGACATCCCGCGGAGCTTTTTCATTGAATGCGCGCAGCGGCGACCGTGATTTAACCGAAAAGGAAATCTTCACCATGAAGGTCGGCGCGGGAGCGGCCTGAGGGGGGTCGCGGCTGGACCTATGGTATTCAGTTCTTACGCCTTTCTGCTCGTCTTCCTGCCGCTGACGCTCATCGGCTTTTACGCCCTGCGCGCCGCTGGATTGCGCCGGCTTTCAGTGACTTTTCTGCTGCTTGCATCCCTCGTCTTTTACGGCGTCTGGAGCGTCGCGCACCTTGTGCTTCTCCTGGCGTCAATTGCGGCGAATTACGCGTGCGGGCGATTTGCCTCGTCAACGGCGCCGGATCGCGCGCGCCGAGCCGCCATGATCGCCGGCGTTATCGGCAATCTATCACTCATCTTCTGGTTCAAATATCTCGACTTTGCCGGGTCCAATCTCGCAGCGGCGCTCGGCGCCGACTGGACGACGAAGAACATCCTCCTGCCGCTCGGCATTTCATTCTTCACGTTCCAGCAAATCGCCTATCTTGTCGATTGCTACAAGTTCCGGGACGGTGAAAGACGTTTCCGCGACTATGCACTCTTCGTCGGCTTTTTTCCACAGTTGATCGCGGGACCGATCGTCCATCACCGCTACACCCGCCCGCAATTCGCAGCACTGGCCGAACGGCCGATCAACGCCGATTACATTCCCTGCGGGCTCATGATTTTCGCGATGGGCCTTGCGAAAAAGACGCTTGTCGCAGACCCGATCGCGCGCGCGATCGATCCGTTGTGGGCGTCAGCCGCGTCAGGCGATCCGCTTGGGGCCGTCGCCTCATGGGTGGCGATGATCGGCTACACGCTCCAGATCTATTTCGACTTCTCCGGATACTGCGACATGGCGATCGGCTTAGGGCTGTTGCTCGGCGTCAGACTGCCAGTCAACTTCAATTCCCCCTATCGCGCGAAGTCGATCATCGAATTCTGGCGGCGCTGGCATGTGACGTTGTCTTCGTTCCTGCGCGACTATGTCTATATCCCGCTCGGCGGCAATCGCGGCGGAGAAGTCCTTCGCCTGCGCAATATCTTCCTAACGATGCTTATCGGGGGCGTCTGGCACGGCGCGGCGTGGACCTTTGTCGTCTGGGGCGCGATCCACGCGAGCCTTATTACGGCTAATCATGCAGCGCGGATTTACATCCCGCAGCTGGACCGCCTGAAAGACCCGCTCTCAGGGGTCGTGAAACAAGCGGCGATGCTCTTCGCGGTTATCATCGCCTGGGTCTATTTTCGCGCTGAAGACGTGCCGTCGGCCAACAGGATCATAGCCGGGCTTGTCGGACCGCAAGGAGATTACGCGCCTGACCCTTATGTGATTGCGCTGATGACGTTCGCTTCTGCGCTCGCGCTGTTCGCCCCGAACTCGCTCCAAGTCGCCGGCTATGTCGAAGCGCTCGACAAGCCGATCCCGCGCAAGAACGCGCAAGGGCCGCGCATCATGCTTCCGACGCCGCTGTCTGCGGCTGCAACCGCAATCATGCTCGCGGCGGGGCTGGCTGTCGCCTGGCGACCCGCCGTCTTCATCTATTTCAATTTCTGAGACGAGAATGGAAACCAAACTCTCTCCCGCCGCTTTCGTATTCGCTGCCATCTCGTTCACGCTGACTCTTTTGAGCGCCAGCATCGTCGCGCCGCAAAACGTCTATTTCCGTTGGCAGGAGCTCGATTCCGGCACGACACGGAAAGCGGACTGGATCTACGAAAGACTGCATTTCGACCCGACGCCTATCGACGTCGCATTGATCGGCACGTCGCGCACCGGCGGCGGTCTTTCCGGCCCGGACATTGAAGCCGCCTATTGCAGGGCGACAGGACGGCGCATTCAAGTCGCCAATCTTTCGTTGCCTGAAACCGGCCGGAACCTCAATTTTGTCGTGGCGAAAGAAGTCATGCGTACGAAATCGCCCGCGCTGACAGTCGTGGAGTTGAACGCAACGGAAGCCCGAAGGCAGCATAGAGGGTTCGTGATTCTGGCGGACGCCGCCGACATCCTGACCGCGTCGGAGATGACCCAGGCCATCGCCTGCCACTT
>CALKYG010000008.1 GCA_938003575.1 uncultured Alphaproteobacteria bacterium | reverse complement strand
CCCTTCCGCACGCCGCAGGGTTTCATTTTCCGAGCATATTGTCGCCTGGCGCAGGCAGGCGATCGCTCGCTCCGGCGGCGCGGCGATGATCGCGCTCGGCGTTTGGCTAGCGCTGGCGCTCGCGACGTTTTCGATCAGCGATCCCTCCCTTTCCAATGCGACGCCGCGCGCCGCCGGAAACTGGATGGGCGGACTGGGCGCGATTGTCGCCGACGTGCTTCTTCAAGTCGTCGGCGGTGCGAGCCTTCTCGTCGCGCCGCCGCTCGTCATTTGGGGAACTGTCGCCCTGATGCGAGGGGCCGACGACATTCCCATGGAAAAAACGCCACTCGACGTGGTCGCCAGATTTATCGCCGGCCCGTGCTCGTTTCTTCTTCTTGCAGGCGCTCTGTCCCTGGCGCCGACGCCGGCGACATGGCCCTATGTGACAGGCCTCGGCGGGTTCTTCGGCGATCTTGTTGCGGCCGTTGTAAGCGCGCTTTTTTCGGTAGCGAGAATACCGACAGCTGAAGCGATGGCGGGCGCGACGCTCTTCATTCTTGGCGGCGTCCTCTATCTTGTCGCCTGCGGCCTGACGCTTTCGCGTCTGGAAGCCGCAATCGTCGAAATCGACCGCCAGTTCAATTCAATACGCGATTTCGTCACGGCGCGATTTGACGCAATGTCGCGAGAAGACGTCGCCGCCCAAGTGAAAGGCGACCTAGACGACGATTACGACGACTATGACGCAAGCGAGGACGAGTTCGACGAATACGACGAGGAAGCGCAGCCGCTCACTGCGTCACGAAAAAAGCGTCACATTATCCGTAAGAATGAGGAGAAAAAGGCCGGAAAGCGCGAAGCGCGCGAGACCCAGCCCGAGCTGCCCGTCTTTAGGCCCGGGTCCTATGAGCTGCCGGCGCTGGGGCTTTTGGCCAAGCCCGAAGCACGCAAGGCGAAAGTAATTTCTGATGAACAGCTTGAGCAGAATGCGCGCATGCTCGAGAACGTGCTGGCCGATTTCGGCGTCAAGGGCGAAATCATCGCGGTGCGGCCGGGCCCGGTCGTCACGCTTTACGAGCTAGAGCCTGCGGCCGGCGTCAAATCTTCGCGCGTCATCGGACTCGCCGATGACATTGCCAGGTCGATGAGCGCTGTCGCCGCCCGCGTGGCGGTCGTGCCGGGGCGCAACGTCATCGGGATCGAGCTGCCCAATCTGGACCGCGAAACCGTTTATATCCGCGAACTCCTCGGTGCGGCGGAGTTTGAAAGCAGCAGGGGCGACTTGACGCTCGCCCTCGGGAAGTCAATCGGCGGCGAGCCCGTCTATGCTGATTTGGCTCGCATGCCGCACCTGTTGATCGCGGGCACTACCGGATCGGGCAAATCCGTCGGCATCAACACCATGATTTTGTCCCTTCTCTACCGACTCTCGCCGGACGACTGCAAACTGATCATGATCGACCCGAAGATGCTGGAGCTTTCCGTCTACGAAGGCATACCGCACCTTCTGGCTCCGGTCGTCACCGACCCGAAGAAGGCGGTCGTCGCGCTCAAATGGACGGTGCGGGAGATGGAGGAACGCTATCGCCGCATGTCGAAAGTCGGCGTTCGCAATATCGAGGGCTTCAACCAGCGCATCGCCGAAGCTGAGGAAAACGAGGAAACGCTGACGCGCCGCGTTCATACCGGATATGACGAGGAAACAGGCGAGCCGATCTATGAGACGGAAGAGCTGAAATACGAGCCGATGCCTTTCATCGTCGTCGTGATCGACGAGGTTGCGGACCTCATGATGGTCGCCGGCAAGGATATCGAAGGCATGGTGCAGCGCCTGGCGCAGATGGCTCGCGCCGCCGGCATTCACCTCATCATGGCGACGCAGCGTCCCTCGGTCGACGTCATCACCGGCACCATCAAGGCGAATTTCCCGACGCGCATTTCCTTCCAGGTGACGTCGAAGATCGACAGCCGCACCATCCTCGGCGAGCAGGGCGCGGAGCAGCTTCTCGGCATGGGCGACATGCTGCACATGGCGGGCGGCGGCCGGATTCGTCGCGTACACGGAGCGTTCGTCTCCGACGACGAGGTCGAGAAGGTCGTCCAATTCCTGAAGAAACAGGGATCGCCCTCCTATGTTCAGGAAGTCACCGAATTGCGCGATGATGATGAGGACGGGGCTTATGACGGTCTCGACATCGGCGGCAACACCTCATCGGGCGACGCGCTTTACGACAAGGCGGTCGCGATCGTCTTGCGCGACCGCAAGGCGTCAACCTCCTACATCCAGCGCCGCCTGCAGATCGGTTATAACCGCGCTGCAACCCTCATCGAACGGATGGAACAGGAAGGCGTCGTCGGCGCCGCCAATCATGCCGGCAAACGCGATATTCTTGTCGGCGAAGACGCGGCCTGATACTCGCAACGGATCGTCTCACAAGGCGCGTCCCGCTGAATTGCGGCGGGCGTTTGTCGCATATGGGGACGAAAGCGGCGGGGGTCCCGGATGACGCCGGAAGCGGCGCAAAAAGCAAGAGAGGGCGCAAGCGGACAATGGCTCTCGCCCGCCGAAGCGCAGTCGCTTGAGGCGGAATGGGCCGATCTCGCCGCGCGCGCCATTGAACCGAACCCGTTTTACTCCCCGGCGCTTCTTATCCCTGCGATCGAATCGTTTGCGAAGGACGGCGTCCGCATCGCCGTCATGCGCGACGGCGCGGGTCGGCTCATCGGGCTCTTGCCGGTCGCGCCCTTGCGCGGCTATTCGCGTCTTCCCGTCCGATATCTCGCGAGCTGGATGTACGAGCATTGCTTCTTCGCCGCGCCGCTTTTGCGGAATGGCGAGGAAGCGCGCGCTCTGTCGGCTTTATTCGATCTTGTCGAAGGCGAGGGCGCTTTCTTTCGCCTCAGGCATTTGTCGGCCGACGGACCGATCGCCGCGGCTGTGCGCCGCACCTGTTGGGAAACGGGCCGCCGCGCCGCTTCGTCGGGGCGGTATGAGCGCGCCATGCTTGCCGGCGGTTACGAAACGCAAAGCGCGCTTGAAGCCGCACTGCGCGGGAAGAAACGCAAGGAGTTGCGGCGCCAGCGCGCGCGGCTTGAAGAACAGGGCGCGCTGAAATTTGAAGCGTTGAGGGACGCCCGCGATGTTGAGCCGTGGACGGAGGTGTTTCTGGCGCTGGAAATCGCTGGGTGGAAAGGCGGCGCCGCGACGGCGCTCGCCAGCACTCCCGAGGGCGCCGCATTTTTCCGCGCCGCCGTCCGCCGCGCCTTTGAGGCGGGAATGCTCGATTTCTTTCGCCTCGCCGTCGCCGAAAGGCCGGTCGCCATGATTGTCAATTTCACCGAACGCGGCGGGAGCTACTCCTTCAAAATCGCATATGACGAGGAATATTCGCGCTTCTCGCCCGGCGTTCAGCTTGAAATCGAGATGATGCGTACGTTCGAGGCGCGCGAGGGACTGAAATTCGTTGATTCCTGCGCGGCTGCCGATCACCCGATGATCAATTCGCTCTGGCGCGAGCGGCGCGCAATCGAGGCGGTAAATATCAGCGGTCGAAGCGCGGCGGCAAAGGCGCTGTTTTCAGTACTGACCGGACTGGAGCGACTGGGCGACAGATGGCGTGACGCGAAATCAGGGGCGAGCGATGACGATCTTTGACAATCCCCACGCCGCAATGGCGGGCGCCTATCCCGCGCGCCCCTTCCGTCTGAAGCATCATTTCAGCGGAAATTCGCTGTTCACATTGCCCGCCCTGCTTGAGCTCGCGCGGCGCCTGCCGCCTGAAACTATTGAGTATAATTCAGGCGACATCCCGATCGATCAGAACCCTGATGAAACGCCGATGACCGGACTTTCAATCGAGGAGACGATCCGCCGGATCAATGAATGCAATTCGTGGATGGTCCTGCGCAATGTCCAGCAGGACCCGGTATACAAGGCGGCGCTTGAAGAATGCCTTGCGGAAATCGCGCCGGCGGCCGCATCGACTGGGCCGATGTATCAGAAAGCCGGATTCATCTTCATTTCGTCCGCCAATGCGACGACGCCGATACATCTCGATCCGGAACACAATATCCTTGTGCATCTTTCCGGCCAAAAGCGCATGGCGATCTATCGGTCGGACAAGGGCGTCATTTCCGACGAGCATCACGAGCTTTATCACGTCGGCAAGGCGCACCGGAATCTCAATCATCGCCCGGATTTTGACGCATTCGCCGATATATACGATCTTGAGCCGGGCGACGCCGTCTATGTTCCGGTGAAAGCGCCGCATTGGGTGAAGACGGGGCCGTCGCCGTGCATATCATTCTCGATCACCTGGCGCAGCCGAGCCTCGGACGCCGAAGCGCGGCTGCGCATCGCCAATCACTATATCAGGAAAATGGGCGGGCGCCCGCCGGCCCCCGGCGAACACCCCGCGCGCGACGCGGCGGCCGTCTTTGCGCAGCGCGTCGCCTCGAAATTCGGCCGCGCATTCGGCCGGCGCGCCCGTTGATCTGGCGCGCAGCGAAAACTTCGCTATTGTCCCCGCCCGATAAAAATAAAACAGGGACATGACATGCATCCTAAAACGCCCCCAAAGACGCCAAATGGGGCGCCGGCCGACCATCTCAAATATTGCGCTACGCCTGAGGTTGCGGTCGCGCGCCTCGTCGAGCTTTATGACGAGGCGATAGCGGCGGTTGAAAAACGCTTTGCCGACTACGCCGCCGGCAAATTGACGCCCGGCGCCTATGACGCGCCGACCTATCCTTATCTTTGCGCCGAAGTGCCGGCGGAAAAATCGATCCAGACGGGATCGCTCGCCCTCGGCCAGATCGCCTCGACAAGCCTGCATGGCGCCTCGATCACCGAGCCGAGGCTGTTCGCCAATTACCTGACCGAACAATTGACGCGCATCACCGAAAGTTTCGAGGCGAAGCTTTTCGTCGGCCAGTCGAGGACGCCCATTCCGCTCACTTTCGCGCTGGAGCAGGCGACGGCGAACCTCACGCCGCAGCAGCGAGAGGAATTGCAGCATTTCTTTCACATGCCGAACCTTATCTCGACGAATGACGTCATCGTCGACGGCGGCATGATCCTGGAGCGCGGCGGCGCGC
>CALKYG010000007.1 GCA_938003575.1 uncultured Alphaproteobacteria bacterium | reverse complement strand
CGTCGCCGTCCTTAGGCGAAGCGCGGCCGCGATGTGCGGGACGGTGATGCTCATCGCCGGCGGCGCCATTCAGGCGATCTGGCTTGGCGTCGTCGCCGCGCCGCCGCCGACAATCATGATGCTGCTTGAAGGCGTCTTCGCTGCCGCAGGTCTCATTTTTCTTTCCTCCACGATCAGCCTTGCGAGCCGGAGCCAGTTGATCGGCGGCCTTCTTTTCGCCGGCGCTTTGTCGATGGTCGGCGTCGGAGTCATCAATGCGGTGCTCGGCGGTGAAGCGTCCGGCGTCCTCAAGATCGGTCTTGCGGGCGTTGCGGCGACGGCGATCGGGCTTGCCGCTTATGCGGGCATGCGCGGCGACAATGCCGCCCGGTTCATTCTGCCCGGCGCGGTGCTGGCGGCCCTCGCGCCGCTTCTGTTCGGATTGGTCGGAAGCGGCGGCCTTTTCGCTCTCGCGCCGCACGCTCTCTTCGCCATCGGTTTGCTGACAGCGAGTCTCGTCGCGCTTGCCGATTTCGGCAGGCCGAACACGGGGCCCGCGTTTTCGCCGCAATCCGCTGTCGGTTTTGCGGACCGGCCGGACGCTCTGGATCACCGCGCTGAGCAAACGAAGGAGCGGGCGCTGCGCATTTCCGAAAACCAGCTTGCTCAGGTTCTTGATTATGCGGGGATAGCTGTCTGGGACTGGAGCAAATCCGACAGCCATCAAACCGAATCGTTCAGCAAGCTGATGGGAGCGGACGGCAACGGCGCATTCACGCCCGGCGCCTTGCGCGATTTCATCCATGCTGACGACCTTGCGAGATTCGACGCCAAGGTCATCGGGGCGTCGGAAGGCGACGGCGGCTATGACGAGGTGCTGAAACTTCATGACGGCCGCAAAGTGCGGATGAGAGGCGCGCGCGCGGTCGATGCGAACGGCGCCCTTGAGCGGATTGTCGTGTTTGCGGATGACGCGTCCGGGCCCTCGGCGTCCGCTGAGAAAAATGACGCGCTGAAGATGGCGGCCGCCTCTTTGACAGGCGCGGCGGCGACAGCCGCGAGGTCAGCGGCGAACGACTCGGCGGACGCCAAAGAGGACAGAGTCCAGTCAGGCGCCGGGAAAGTCGAGGAGTCGGTTGCGGACGCAATCGACAGGGGCGAACTCGTTGCAGCGTTCCAGCCGATCGTTTGCTTTGAGACCGGGAAAGTCTGCGGGGCCGAAGCGCTCGTCCGCTGGCCGGGCGACGGCGGGAAAAACCGAAAGTCGATGACGACCGAACAGATCGTGCGTGAAGCGCAACGGTCGGGGCGCGGCGCCAAACTCGCGTCGATCATGATGAACGCAACCGCCGATCATGTGGCGGAGCGCGTCGCCGCCGGAGAAACCGGATTTTTCGGCGCTTTCAACGTGTCGCTGTCGCAGGTGCGGGAGGCCGGATTTGTCGACGAAGTGAAAGCGGCGATCGCCGAACGCAAGCTTCCGAAAGGGGCGCTCGTACTTGAACTGACCGAAGGCGAGCAATTGAGCGAAACGCCGAAAGTGAACGACACCTTCAAAAAGCTGCGGTCCGCCGGCGCTTCGCTGGCCTATGACGATTTCGGCGCCGGTTTTTCGTCTTTGAGCAACCTGCACAAATACGATTTCGATTATCTCAAGATCGATAAATCGTTCATCGACGACATTGTTGCGAACGGCGGAAAGAAAAAAATCGTCGGGGCGCTTGCGCGGCTCGGCAAGGATTTCGGAATGACGGTGATCGCGGAGGGAATTGAGTCGAGGGAAGCCGCGGAAACCGCGAAAGCGATCGGCTGCCGGATGGGGCAAGGGTATCATCTCGGAGAACCCATAGTCTCCGCCGAGAACCGGTCGGGCGAGCCGGACGCCGCTTCCGCCGCTATGGAGGAACCGGACCTTTCAACTTCGGCGGCAGGCGCCGACGAGGCGGAAGTCCTTGTTCTCGACAAGAGCCTTGAGGCGGCGCCGGAAAGCGTTCCTGCGCGTCGCCGGCTCTTTTCGTTCGGCCGCCGCTAGTTCAGCGGCGCATCGTCCGGGCGCACGCTTGACCATTCAGGCGACAGCATCGCGCCGGTCACGCCGAGCGACTTCAGCGCATTGCGCCAGACCGCCTCGGTGTCGCTGTGAAAGATCAGCTCTTCGGCGGCGTCGGAATGGACCCAGGCGTTCACGGCGATCTCGCTTTCGAGCTGGCCCGGTCCCCATCCTGCGTGTCCGATCGCGAGGAGATATTTTTCCGGCGGCTTGCGGTTTCGCGACCTGCCGCCGATATCGACCAGAATTTCCTTTGACGCCGTCACCCCGATCCTTTCGTTGATCTCAAGCGTCTGAGGTCCGCGATAATCCAGCGTGTGGACGACAAGCCCCCGGTCAGTCTGAACCGGACCGCCGTAATAGACAGGATCGCCGCCCGCGCCTTCCAGCGGATCGATCGAAAGCTGTTCAAGCAGGTCGCCAAGCTCGACTTCCGCGAGCGGCTTGTTGATGACGACGCCCATCGCGTGGCTTGTGTCGTGCGAAACCATGAGAATTACTGATTTCTCAAATCTCGGGTCCGACATGTTCGGCATCGCGATCAGCAGCTTGCCCGCGAGGAAGTCCTGGCTGGCGCCCGCCCGCGGGGCGGCGGGCCCTTTCCTCTGTCCGCCGGTCGAGGATTTGCGAGTCGCCATCTGTTCAGGTTATTTGCGGACGCGACTGCTGACAAGGCGACCATGTTGGGATACGCACCGCGGCTCGCGGCGCTCAGGTCGATGCGGCGCAGGCAACTGAAACAGCAAGGAGCGGAAGATGACAATTAAGGTCGGCGACAAGATACCGAATGTCGATGTCATGCTTGGAACTGAAGAAGGACCGCAGAAGACCAAGACGCATGACCTTCTGGGAAAAGGCACGGTCGCCCTGTTTTCGGTGCCGGGCGCCTTCACGCCGACCTGCTCGGCCAGGCACTTGCCGGGATTCGTAGACAAGCTGGACGATTTGAAGGCCAAAGGGATCGACAAGGTCGTCTGCATGGCCGTCAATGACGCCTTTGTCATGAAGGCGTGGGGCCAGTCTCAAAACGCGCTCGGCAAGATTGAGATGATGGCCGACGGCAACGGAGATTTCACCAAGGCGCTCGGCCTGACTTTCGACGGCAAGGGATTTGGCATGGGCGAACGCGCGCAGAGGTTCGCCGCCGTGCTCGAAGACGGCGTCGTCAAGCAGCTTTTTGTCGAGGCGCCTGGCGCGTTCGAGGTTTCGAGCGCCGATTACATGCTCTCGAAGATCTGAGAAAATTCAGGTCGCCACGGATGCAAGGCCGGCGCGCGCGAGCGCGTCGGCCCTTTCGTTTTCCGGGTGGCCGTTATGGCCTTTCACCCAGCGCCACTCGACGATGCGTCCGTCGACCGCCGCATCCAGCGCTTGCCACAAATCCTGATTCTTGACCGGTTTCCGGTCGGCTGTGCGCCAGCCGTTCTTTTTCCAACTGCGTATCCAGTCTGTGATGCCGTTTTTCACATACTGGCTGTCGGTATAAAGGCGGATCGGTCCGGTCGTGGCGCGCAGAGCCTCGATCGCGGCTGTAAGCTCCATCCGGTTGTTGGTGGTCGCCGATTCCCCGCCGTAAAGTTCGATCCGTTCGCCGCGCGCGACGATGAGCACGCCCCATCCGCCAGGTCCCGGATTGCCGGCGCAAGCGCCGTCTGAAAATGCTTCGATCATACTTGCGCCGCTTTTGCAGGACGGCGCGATGCTTATCAGCCCTCAGGACTGCGTCAACCGTTCGCGCCGCGTAAGTTTCAACAGCGACAGGGCTGATCGTTCCGCCTTCAACTCGCCTTCAGCATCGGCTGTTTGAAAGTCATGTCTTCACGCAGATGTTCGACGGTTTCAATTCTGATCGGCCGCCGATCCGCCAACAGCGTCAACAGCCGCTCGACAAGGTGCTCGGGAGTCGAAGCGCCGGAAGAAACCCCGATGGATGCCGCATCGTCCGTGACGGCGAGGTCAAACCGGTCAGGATCATCGACGAGAAACGCGCGCCGGGCGCCTGCTGACAACGCAGCATCGACAAGCCGCCTTGAGTTCGACGATTGGGGCGAACCGACGACCAGCACGGCGTCTGCGCCGGCTGCAACCAGCTTGACTGCTTCCTGCCGGTTTTGCGTCGCATAGCAGATGTCGGATTTTCCGGGACCTTCAATTGACGGAAAGCGCCGCTTCAGGATTGCGATGATCGTCGAGGCGTCGTCGACGGAAAGCGTCGTCTGCGTCGCATAGGCGAGGGCGCGCGCCGGCGGCGCCAGTCGTTCAGCATCTTGCGGCGATTCAACAAGTGAAATCCGGTCCGGTTCACACTGGCCCATCGTTCCGACGACTTCGGCGTGCCCGCGGTGGCCGATCAGTATGACATGCCGCCCCTGCGCGACATGCCTGCGCACCTCATTGTGCACCTTGAGGACGAGAGGACAGGTCGCATCAATCGTCAGCAGCCGTCGCGACCTCGCTTCGTCGAAAGCCGAGCGCGGCGCGCCGTGCGCCGAGAATATGACGGGGCGGTCGCCCGGCAGTCCCTGAAGATCTTCGGTGAAGACGGCGCCCATGGCTTCGAGACGTCTGACGACGTGGACGTTGTGAACGATCTCGTGCCGGACATAGACCGGCGCGCCGAATGTCGCGAGCGCGTCCTCGACCGTCCTGACCGCCCGTTCGACGCCGGCGCAAAATCCGCGCGGCGCCGCGAGTCGAACGATCGCCTCGCGGCCCGGTAACGGCGGATCGCCCTGCATTGGCGAATGCGGCATCTTCAAGCACCTCCCCGTCGCTTCAGCTCCCGCGGCCGTTGCGCGGCGCATCGCGAGCGGCTACGAGGTTTGACCATCCGACCAAGGCGCCGCCGGGGCGCGTTCCCGGCGTTTGTCTGTCGAATTTGCGTCTTCGATATAAGGGTTCTGTTTGATGAACAAAGCGTTAGCTCTTGCGCCTCTGGCCGTTCTGGCCCTTGCCGGCTGCGGATCCACCAAGGAGGCCAAGTTGGCGAACCCTGCGCCGTGCCCGAACGTCGTCGTCCTGTCGGACGCGGCGCGCGTGGTCCAGTTCGACGGCGAACAGCGGCTTGAAGACGTCGCCTGGACGGGTGAAATCGAAAATGTCTCGCTCGCCTGCCGCTATGTCGCGGCCAAGCCCATTGATGCGTCGCTGACGATTGATTTCGCGTTCGGCAAAGGACCCAAGGCGAGCGGCGAGCAACATGAATTCGGCTATTGGATCGCAGTCACGCGGACGAACCGTGAAGTCATCGAGAAGCGGGAATATCTGGTTCCGGTGAAGTTCGACGACGATTCCGTCATGCGGATCAGCCATGAGATCGAAGAGATCATTATTCCGCGAAAAGACGAAAACGTTTCGGGGATGAATTTCGAAATTGTCGTCGGCCTCGTCGTGACCCCGCAGGAGGCGATCTTCAACCGGTCCGGCAAGAGCCTGAAGTTTCCCGATTTGTGATGCTGCTGACCGACGAACTTTCAGATCTCGTCGGCGCCGCCTTCGCCGCCGAGGGGTTCGACCCGTCGTTCGGCGCCGTGCGCGTTTCGGACCGGCCGGACCTTGCGCAGTTCCAGTGCAACGGCGCGCTCAGCGCCGCAAAGGAGGCCAGGCTTAATCCGCGCGCCGTCGGCGAAAAGATCGCGGCCCGGCTGAGGGCGAACCGGATCTTTCAGGAGATTACGCTCGCCGGCCCCGGATTCATCAATCTGACATTGTCCGACGAAGCGCTCGGCGCGCGCCTCGACGCGGTCGCTGCGGACCGCCGCCTTGGAGGATGGTCGGCGGCGCGCCCGGAAAGGATCGTGCTTGATTACGGCGGCCCGAATGTCGCCAAACCGCTCCATGTCGGCCATCTCCGGTCGGCGATCATCGGCGAATGCCTGAAGCGGCTGTTCCGGTTCGCCGGTCACGAGATCATCGGCGACATACATCTCGGCGACTGGGGATTGCCGATGGGGCAGCTGATCACCGAGCTGAAGCGCGAACAGCCGGGGCTGCCGTATTTCGACGCGTCGGTTTCCGGTCCGTATCCGGATCAGTCCCCGGTGTCGCTTGAAGACCTCGAACGTCTCTATCCGCAGGCGTCCGCCGCCTGCAAGGCCGATGAGACTCGCGCCGCGGAAGCGCGGCAGGCGACGGCGGAATTGCAGGCCGGCCGGCCGGGATACCGCGCTCTCTGGAGACATTTCATCGCAGTCTCCCGTGCGGCTATTGAACGTGAATATGAAGATCTCGGCGTCACCTTCGACTGGTGGAAGGGCGAGGCGGACGTCGATCCGCTGATCGCGCCGATGGTCGAGGACCTGCGCGCCAGGGGCGTCGCTGTCGACGACGCCGGCGCAGTCGTCGTCCATGTCGCGCGCGACGGAGACAAAAAGGAATATCCGCCGCTTATCCTCTACAAGTCGGACGGCGGCGTGATGTACGGGACGACTGATCTGGCGACCATCATCGACCGGCGGGACAGCGTGCATCCGGACCGGATTCTCTATGTCGTCGACGGGCGCCAGCGCGATCATTTCGAACAGGTGTTCCGCGCGTCGGATATCGCCGGAATTTTTCCGAAGGACCGCCTTGAGCACTTGTGGTTCGGCACAATGAACGGAAAGGACGGCAAGCCGTTCAAGACGCGAGCGGGCGGCGTGCTGAAACTTCGCGATCTGATCGACATGGTGGAGGAACGCGCAGCCGCGCGGCTCAAGGAAAGCGGGTTTGCCGAAGGCTATGGAGCGGAGGACGCGGCGGACGTCGCCCATCGGATCGGCCTTGCGGCGCTGAAATTCGCCGACCTGTCCAATCCGCGCACGAGCGACTATGTGTTCGACCTTGACCGCTTCATGGCGTTTGAGGGCAAGACCGGCCCCTATCTTCATTATGCCAGCGTTCGCGTCCGCTCCGTCCTGAAAAAAGCCGAAGGCGCCCAGGCGGGCTCGCCGGGGCCTGTCACGCTGTCGGCGAAGGAAGAACGGGACCTCGCGCTTACGCTCCTTCAGTTCGGCGCCGCGGTTAAAGACGCGGTTGAAAAGCGCCTGCCGCACTATCTGTGCGAACATGCGTTTAGCCTCGCCCAGTCATTTTCGAAATTCTATGCGGCCTGCCGGATTTCCGATGAAAGCAGTCCCGCGATCCGGGCCTCGCGGTTGACCCTTGCAAGCGCGGCCGGCCGGCAGCTCGACGTCATTCTCGACATTCTCGGGATGCCGGCTCCTGATAAAATGTGATCGGTGTTGCAATTGCGCCGCTGGGGAAAAGGACCCTAGCTGATTGATTCTGCGCGCTGAATTTTCCATGGCTCCGGATCTTCCGTTATTCCCCGGAGAATGGGAGCCTTTTTTCTTCGAAACTCTTCCCGACTGTCACAGAATTGAGAAATAGTGACGGTATCGCGCGGGGCATTCGGCGTGCGGCGTTCTCGGGCTTTGCGCTGTTTTTCAAAACAGATCTTGGGGTCAGCTTATGAGATTAAAACAGATTCTGGCCGCCGGCGTCGCGTTGGCGGCCCTCGGCGGAACGCTCTCGCTTGTGGCGATAACGCCGGCGGCGGCGCAGCAGACAACTTCTGAAATTCGCGGCGTGGTGCGATTGCCGAACGGAGCGCCGGCGAGCGGCGCTTCCGTGACGATCATCGATAACAGGACCGGCGCCGCGCGCGCCGTATCCGCGGATTCGTCCGGCGCATTCTCCGTACGCGGACTGACGGTCGGAGGGCCTTACACTGTAATCGCCGCTCTTTCCGGCTATCAGTCTCAACGGATTGAGGAATTGTCCGCCAATCTCGGCTCCGCCACCAGCGTCCAGTTGACGCTCACGGAGTTTGCGACCGGCGACGCCGACGAAATCATCGTGCTCGCGACGCGGGCCAACGTGTCGCAACTCGCCATTGGTCCGAGCGCGGCGTTTAATCTCGAAACGCTTGAGTCCCTCCCGTCAATCGATCGTGACATTCGCGACATCATCCGGCTCGATCCGAGGGTGACGATCGACCCGGACAACAGCGACTCGATCAGCTGCCTTGGTGGAAACAACCGGTTCAATTCCTTCACCATCGACGGCACG
>CALKYG010000006.1 GCA_938003575.1 uncultured Alphaproteobacteria bacterium | reverse complement strand
ACGCCGGGCGGCCGGAAGTGCTGCCGGGCGCCGCCCCCCCCGCGCCGAAGCTCATCCGCGTTCCTTTCAAGCAGATCGGTTACGTTTTCGATTGGCCTGACGCCTCCGCGATCGAGGGCGTGTGCGGCGTTGGAAGCGAGGCGCGCGTAAAATCGGAAGTACGCCGCGCCGTCGCAAGTGCTGCGCAGGGATGGTCGCAAATCTGTCAGTCGGGAGAAGGTTGCAATCGCAAATTCGTCGAGGTTGATCCGGCGCTGGAAGCGACGCCGCAGATCAGCGACGGATTGCGCTTCGAACAACAAGACCTTTCCGGCCGCACGATCTGGATTTCGGAACTGGCAGCAAAAGCGCCGCCCTTTATTATTGATGGCGAGTCGCTCAAAGGCGCCGTGATCGTCACCCACCGTGTCAATGTTTCCGCAGAACGGCTGAAAGGTCGCGCCTTTGCGAGCGCTCGGTTTCCAGAGGCACTCGGTCTTTCATCATATGGCAGGATTGGACCGAATGACGAATTCAGATTCGGACGGGATCCCGGATTAACGAACATTGATGTGGCATTGAAACTGTTTTGCCGGACTGATGACAGCGACGAGAATTTCACGCCAAGGGTAATCAACCAGTTGGACCCGGGCGACTGGCCGATATGGCGGGAGGCCGATATCGTGAAGAGAAAGCCCGAAATCCGCTGGAGCGCGACGGGGGTCCTGCGTCATGAATTCGGCCATGCGCTCGGCTTTGCTCACGATCACATCGGCACGCGTTACGATTGCGATGAAGGACGCGACGCGATGTTCGCGGGGGCGGCCGGCGGCGTTAACGCTTATCGGCTGATCACCGGCGAACCCGATCGAAGTTCAATCATGTCGATGCCGTGCGCGAGGATTGAACTCGAGGGCCAGAAAAATGCGGTCGCTCTCGGCGCAGACCTCTCTGCAACCGACATCGCAAGCTATCGATGCTTTTATTCCGCGAGCAATCCGCTTTCGGAATGCATGCCGCCCGGACGGCGACGGGCGCAGAATTAAGGCCGCCGCACAAATGGCAAACTGGGAGTACGCACAATGAATCTAAACTGTCTCAAGTCGCTCATGCTCGGGGCTGCGGCTGTTTCAACAGCGCAAATGCAACCGGCCTTCGCCGCAACGCGCGGCGGCGACCCGCCCGCCGCGCCGCAGACCGTGGTC
>CALKYG010000005.1 GCA_938003575.1 uncultured Alphaproteobacteria bacterium | reverse complement strand
TTCATGCCTTTCTTTCGCGGCGCTGACATTCAAGCAGTGCATCGCGGCGACGCGCGCGCCCTATGAAGAAGCGTTTTGCATCGGCGAGCACGGTTTGAATGACGTCTCGTCCTGCATCGGCTGGGTCGCCGGCAGCTGACAAGCAGAGGGGTAAGCGCCGCCGCTCGAAGTTAGGTGCTTGCAATATCGCTTTTGGCGGCGGCTCGCAGCGTGAGGCCTCCCACCCGAGCGAGCTCCTGCGCGAAATGCTCCGCAAATGCCGGCACGTCGAAATAGGCGGTATGAATGAGCTCCTGCCAGGTGACGCTCGCCCCAAGGTCGGTAAGCATCGGCGAGGTTCTATTCTCCGCCGACATGGAGACGATCTCGCGTATCTTTCCGAGGGCGGCTTCGGCGTAACGCAGCGAATGTTCCGATATCTTCTCCTCGACTTCGGGCGGCAGCGTGCCGATGTCGGGCTCATTGAAATCCAATCCGGACGCCACATCCGCGATCGCCTCTCCATCGACGTCGATGCCGTAAACCGCATTCTTTATTTGCGCCGCGAGGATGACGCGCATGCCGATCGCCGCGACCGCCGCAGCCAGAAATTCGACGATGATGAGGGGGATTATCCACAGGACAAGCATCGCCATCATCGCCAACATCGACTGCGCAACGTATTCAGCCTCCCCGAACAGACCAAGATCGCGCTTATAATTATTATTCAAGAAATCGTACATTAACCGCCATATCTCACGATCAACAAAACCCGCGCCGATTGATCCGAGCACGGAGCGATAAAAATCGAACGGGCCGATATTGAACTTCAAATGCGCACAATACGCACCATACCGAAAAGCTGCGTCATTGATGACTTCAGCCATGAAGGTGTCGGCTGTTGCAAACTCCGCGAACAAATTCTGCTCGCCATTTTCGCGCAATTCTTGAGACAAACAATTAAGGTAGTGAGAAGTTCCCTCGACGCGCGGAAGGACGATTTCGTCGCCGCGCCGGATCGCAGGGTAATTCCGTACGGTGTAGACATTGACCCCCTCCGGCGGCAGGGACGCGCCTGAAAGCAGCGAGTGACTGTACAAGTCGATATCGCCCGAAATCAAAGCCGCTTCGAATATCGTTCGCTCCGATCCGATTTCGACGAATTTGAAAATAGCGGTGTCAGCGACCGCGGGTTCGACCTCGCGAAAGAACGAGGGGATGCCGTCTATCTCGCGCCATGACTCTGCAACCGGCGCGGCATAGACCGTTTTTGCGCCTCCGTAAGGAAGATTAGAGCCGTACTGATATTGAAGCAGGTCGATTGCGTCGAGCAATTCTTGGCGAGCTTCAATCGTCAGATACAGAGCGCCAGCAAAGAAGTCACATGGGCCCGTAAACCGCATACAGTAGTAGCTTGCCGAGGCCGTTCGGCCCGCCTCGGCAACATAGCTTCGGAGCTCGGTAAGATCCGCCTTGGCCAAGGCGGTCGCATAGTCGATAACGACATAATCGCGCTTGACGACGGCGCGGCTGAATTGCGGGCCTGGCGCGCCCATATGTCTTCTGAACTGTGAGTTCAGTTGCAGATGAGAAGCGGCGACAGTGCGGCCAAAACTAGGAATTGTTTGCCCTGCTTCCAGCGCGACGATCATATCGTTTTGGTCGTCTGCAAGGCCGGGCTTGAAGGAGAAGAGCGTCTTGGGGTCTAGCGCTCGCGCGCGATCATGCGGCGATACGCCGTCGATGGCGAGCGTCAAATGGCCTCCTATCCAGGCGATCAGGAAGGCGGAATACAACAGCGTGCGCACGCCGCCGCGAAGATTTCTAGCCGTAAGGAAGCTTGTGTTGAAATTGCGCACGGCCTTCAGGGCGAGCACCGCCTCGTCAATCGAATGATTGAGGCGCGCGTATTTCCCGGATAGGGCCTGAGAAAACACGCCGCTGCGAAACGCCGCCTTCCGGGCAATGCCGCGACGCAGGATAAAAACCAGCGCGGCGATGAGCGCGGCGAAGACGCCGATCAGATAGGGATAAGAACCGGATTCGCCGTACCACTTGTGGTGGATGGCGTAAGCGATGAAGTAGGCTAGGAAAACAAGCAGGACAAGCTGCGCGATCGGCCGCAACTGCGCCAGCGGATTGGGCGTGCTCTTGAACCGCAGCATTGGCGTGCCGACAGTGAGGAGGGCTCTTAGGCGCTCGGCGAAATGGCGGCGCGACTTCAGGCGAAGATAAAAAAGCGCGTGCGCAGCGACGCTGCCGCCATGGCTGTGTCCGACGACAATCGGCGGGTCAGAATTGCTGGCGATGCGCTTGGCGAGGCGCGCGCCGGCTTTGCGCCGCTGGCGCTCCGAATTCGCGCCGGACCAATGGAAGGGCTCGAACTCGAGCGGTTCGGCGATAAGCTGCTGAACACGAGTCTGGAATAAGGAGCCCTTTTGCCACCACTGGTCGCCATGATCGTTCGGCCGGCCCGCATTGGTGCCGTGGATCGTAATGATCTTAACCATACCGCCCCGCCCCTCTTGAACGGGATTAAACTTGACCGGCAATCCCAAGGCAAGCAATCCAAAGCTTGCGGGCCGCATCGGCATAGCCGCCGTGGTTGCGCCAGAGGTCGACACGTTCCTCGCTAAGGTCGATTATTAAACCGAGAAGATAGGCTTTCATTGTGCGGCGGACTTAGGTCGCCAGGGTTCAGTACATTGCGCCGCGCCGACTTCCCGCGATCGGATGCGCTCTCGACAATCGGCAGCG
>CALKYG010000004.1 GCA_938003575.1 uncultured Alphaproteobacteria bacterium | reverse complement strand
CGGAGCTGTTGCGGCGTTTCCACCCGGATTCGAATGGCGGCGATCGAAGCGCCGAGACCCAGCTGCAGGAAGTCGTCAAGGCTCACCACATTTTGAAGAAGGCGGGCTTCTGCTAACCTTCTCCGGGGCAACAAGGAGGGGCAGGCCATGTTCATCGGTCATTATGCGCCAGGCGCGGCGCTGAAGCCGCTGACGCCGAAGGTTCCGCTCTGGCACTATTTCATCGCCGTCCAGTTCCTCGATTTTCTCTGGGCCGCCTTCATCCTCGCCGGAATCGAAAAAGCGCGAATTGTTCCTGGATTTCTGGAGGCGAGCGATCTCGACCTCTATTTCATGCCGTACACCCATTCCCTCGCGGCGGCGGCCGGATGGAGCGCCCTCGGCGCGGTCCTTTACCATTCTGTCGTCAACCGGGCGGCCGGCGCAGGCGGAGCGATCCTGATCGGCGCTGCGATATTCAGCCACTGGATCGCCGATCTCATCGTCCATGCGGAAGATCTTGCGCTATTTCCAGGTTCTGACGTCAAATTCGGCTTCGGCCTCTGGTCGTCCCTGATCCTCAGCAAGGGGGTTGAGCTCGGCCTCTTCCTCGCCGGCTTCATCCTTTATCTCGGCGGGACTTCGGCCAAGGGGCCGGTCGGACGCATTGCGCCTTTTGTCGTGCTCGCCGCCCTGCTCGGGATCGAAGTTTACGCAGCGACCGGAGAGCCGCCGACCGATATCCGCGCGTTCGCCTTGCTCGCCCTCGTTTCCTATACGCTCATCGCCCTTCTCGCCGCCTGGCTTGATGCGACGAGGGGCGAGCGGCGGCGCTGATAAGCGCCCTTGAAATCGCCGGCCTTTCGGGCAAGGGTCCGCCGCGTTTTCAACCGTAAGAATGAGCGTTATGGCGGCCCTCGACGATAAATTCATGGAAAAGCCCGACACAGCGGTCGACGCCAAGAAAGTATTCGGCGTCAATTTTTCCACTCCGGTTCCGGCCTTTTCCAAGCCGAACGAATATGTGCCGGCGATTGACAAAGCATACGGCTTCGATCCGCAGACGACGCGCTCAATCCTCGCCGGTTTCGCCTTCAATCGGCGCGTCATGGTCCAGGGCTATCACGGCACCGGCAAGTCGACGCATATCGAGCAGGTCGCGGCGCGGCTCAACTGGCCGTGCATCCGCGTCAACCTCGACGCGCACATCAGCCGCATCGACCTTGTCGGCCGCGACGCGATCGTGCTCAAGGACGGCCAGCAGGTCACCGAATTTCGCGAAGGCCTGCTCCCTTGGGCGCTACAGACGCCGACCGCGCTCGTGTTTGACGAATATGACGCGGGTCGTCCCGACGTGATGTTCGTGATCCAGCGCGTGCTCGAGGCCGAGGGCAAGCTGACGCTGCTCGACCAGAACCGCGTCATCCGCCCGAACCCGCATTTCCGCCTGTTCGCGACCG
>CALKYG010000003.1 GCA_938003575.1 uncultured Alphaproteobacteria bacterium | reverse complement strand
GATTTGAGCTTTCTCGTTGCGCCATTGAAGCGAATATCGGCAATTGCGGCCAAATCCACGCCGGCGCCCGGAGCGCGCCGGGCCGCACTTGTCAGCGCCTCATAGTCATGGCCCGTCTCGGCAAACAATCGCTTCGCCGCAGGTTCGCTGATCTGCGCGGAGGATCTCAATTGCGTTTCGCTCTTGCCGCCGCCGGGAAAAAACTGGACTGCGCCGCTGCCGCCGCTCTGCATGAGCGACCATGGCCAACCTGCGCTTTCTTCCGTGTGAATTGTGATTGCGCCGAGCGCGCCTTTCGACGCCGCGAGCTGATATTTAGTCTCCAAGTGATAATGATCGGTAAGCTCGCGCCCCATGAAGTATGTCTCATCATCGTCCTTGCCTGGCTCACCTCGCATCAGCACCACGACGGCGCCGTCGACATTGAGACCGCGATAATCATCCCAACCGTATTCAGGCGCGTCGATCCCGTAGCCGGCGAAAACAAGCCTGGCGCCGACAATCTCGCCTTTGCCGGTCGCGTCGCCGGCGAACGCGACAAACTCATCGAACGGCGTGAACTCGGTTGTAGATCCGTTCTTCGTGAGCGACATCGCGAATTTCGGATCGCGCTTCACCTCCGCAAACGATATTTGCTGTTCGAAGCCGTCTTTTGCTCCGGGATTGAGCCCGATCCCCCTGAATTCGCGGGAGAGATAGGCGACCGTCAACTTTTCGCCCTTGGTTCCCGGCGCCCGTCCTTCATACGCGTCGCTTGCAAGCGTCTTTATATGGCGCGCAAGATCTTCTTCGCTAATTGATTGATAGGCTGCGTCGAAATCGATTGGGACAGCGGCGTTCGCGCTCGTGGACAGACCCAGTGCGCAGAGCGCGGCTCTGCTGAAGACGGATTTTATCATATCAGACCTTTATGCGGCATGGCGGATGTGAAGGTGCGGATCACCAGATCCGTACGCGATCATTCGGCGCAAGATAGAGTTTGTCGCCAGGCTTGACGCCAAATGCTTCATACCAAGCGTCCATATTGCGAACGATTCCGTTGACGCGAAATTCTGAAGGGCTGTGCGGATCGGCGTACATCCGGTGCCGCAAGTCGGCGTCCTGATATTTGCGACGCCAGATCTGTCCATAGGAAAGGAAAAATCTCTGGTCGCCGGTATACCCGTCAATCACCGGCGCCTCTTTACCGCCAAGGGATTTGCGATACGCGTAATAAGCGACGGACAGGCCGCCGAGGTCGCCGACATTCTCACCCATGGTGAGATCGGGGTTTATTGCGATGTCGTCGATAGGAACATAGGACCCGAATTGCCGCCCCAGCGCCCCGGCTCGTGCGGAGAAATTCTCTGCGTCCGCTTTCGCCCACCAGTCGCGTAAAAGTCCGTCGCCGTCCGACTTGCGTCCCTGATCGTCAAATCCATGACCAATCTCATGTCCGATGACGGCGCCGATGCCTCCGTAATTGACGGCTGGATCGGCATCCTGATCGAAAAATGGCGGTTGAAGAATGGCGGCGGGGAAGAATATCGCATTGTTGGGCGGCGAGTAGTATGCGTTTACGGTTTGGGGCGTCATGCCCCACTGGTTCTCCGGGTCCACAGGCTCGTCGAGCCGTTTGGCGTAATAGCGCCAAAGCGATGCGTTCGATCGCTTCATGTTCTCGAGCGCGTTGTCGCGCACGGGCGTGAAATCGGCGTAATCGCGCCAGATTTTCGGACCAGCTATAAATGGCTTGAATTTCGCAAGCTTTGTCAACGCTTCCGCTTTCGTGGCTTCGCTCATCCAGTCCAATCCGCGAATTCGTTCGTCGAATGCTGAAATCACATTGCCGACGAGAATCTCCATTTCCCGCCTTGCTTCCGGCGGGAAGTGGCGATCGACGTAGATCTCACCGACCGCCTCCCCGAGCGCTGCATTGACAGCGGCGACCGCACGCTTCTTGCGTTCTCGCTGTTGTTGCTGGCCGAACAGAGTCTTTCCGAACATTTCGAAAGTCGCGTCATCCAGCGGTTTCGGAAGGACAGCGGCGTAACCAATCAGATAATGAAGCTTCAGGTATTCGCGCCAGACCTCAACGGGCGTCTCGGCGAAAAGCGCGGAAAGCTTCACGACCGCTTCGCGCTCGTTGACGATGAATTCCGTTTCGTCGCCGACGCCGGCGGAATTGAAAAATAATCGCCAGGGGAAACCGGGAAAGTCGCGGTCGAGTTCCTCTAGCGTCACGAGATTGTAGGTGGCGACTGGATCGCGTTGACGCGACAGAGCCCAGTGAATCTTCGCGATTTCTGTTTCCAGATCCAGAATCCTGTCGGCGGCGTCAGGCAGTTTTCTGGCGCCCGCCATCTCGAGCGCCGCGCCGATATAAGTGCGGTATTGTTCACGCTCAGTCTTGAAGCGATCTTCAAGGTAGTATTCGCGCGATGGAAGCCCGATTCCCGCCTGCGTCAGGTGGATAAGCCACCGGTCCGTATTTTTGGCGTCAACTGAAACATAGGGCGCGATGGGCGAGGTTGCGCCGAGATCCGGACGCGCCATGGCTCGCGCAACAGCCGCATGATCGGAAAGGGAGTCCAGATAGGCGAGATCGGCGGATGCGGCGCTGAAGCCTCGTTCGTTGATTCCACCTTCATCCATGTAGGCGGCGTAGAAATCGGCAATCTTGCGTTCGAGCGGTTTTGCGCCGGGCCTATTCGCCGCATCGATAATTTCGGCGATCCGGTTCTCGGATCGTTCAAACAAAACCGTAAAGGCGCCGTAATTGGTGAAGTCCGCTGGGATTTCAAACGATTCGAGCCACTTGCCGTTAACGTGCCTGAAAAAATCATCGCCCGGCTTCACTCGCGAGTCGATCGCCGTCAGGTCGACGCCCCACGAGCCGAGTTCAGGATCCGCCGCGAGCGGCCTGACGGCGGCGCTCGCCGACTTTTCGGTCGCCTGTGAGCAGCCTGCAAACAGGAACGACGTCGCCGCAGCCAACGCAACCAGTGACGCACTCGTTTTCATGGATCGCCTCGTTTGAAACAGGGGCGCCCTTCGGGGCAGCCGGTTCGATTTCTCCACCTATTGAAAAGAAAGCAAAAAAATGAACAAGACAAAACGCTCATGCGGCGAACCGAACGGAATCAGCGACGGGAAGACATGCCCCTCGCTCCTTTCGTCTCATTCAAGGGCATGGCAGGTAGGCGGAGATGGACCGGAGGAACCTTAAAATGGCCGCGAAGCCCGGAATGGTGAAAGGCGCCGAAACCTACTGGGTGCTTCGGAAGGATCAGCTGAGCTGCCTCGCTTCACCGGTGCGAATGGACATCATCGATCACCTTGCCGGGCGCCCGCCGACTTCAATTCGCGACCTTGCCGTGCGCATAGGGAAACGTCCCTCCGCAATATATCATCACTTGCGCCAACTGGTGGCGGTCGGCCTAGCAGTCGAGGCCGGCGCTCAAGTGCTAAACCGGAAATCCGAACGGCTTTATTCAACGCCTGCGCCGCGGGTCCGATTGA
>CALKYG010000002.1 GCA_938003575.1 uncultured Alphaproteobacteria bacterium | reverse complement strand
ATCCGTTGTTATTTCGTGAATGAACGGATTTGCGTCAAACGCCGCCTTCATCTTCAGCGGAACGAGCCCGGCGCCGCCCGCAAACAGGGCGGCTGCAATGCCGATGCCGGCGGACGCCCACTGCTTTAACGCGGCGGCCGCCGCTCCAAGAATGAAGGCAAGGCCGGCCGCCGTAAAAAGCGGCGGCAGGGCGAAGCCTTTGAAAATCTCCTTCGGCGCCGATACGTCGCGAATGAGCCTCAGCCCGTCGCTGTAGTCCCAAAGGCCGATGCGCGTTCCCGGCCCCGCGAAGATAATGGCGAAGGCCAGCCCTATGGCGATGACCGAAACGATCCTCACGGCCCACTTCATGTCGTCCTCCCAGCCCGGACTCGGCGGAGCATAGGCTTAAAGAAGCGCCGCGAACAGCCGAAGTTGCATCCGCGCCCGCCGCTTCCCATTTCCTGTTGCGGCTGTCGCCCGATGCAAGGAATGAGTCATGTCCCGTCCGATCACCGTCACGCTTTCCCATGATCTCGGCGCCGCCGAAGCGGCGCGCCGGGTCCGTGACGGATTTGGAAAGCTTTCGCAGAGCCTGTCAGGCGGGATGATGGTGAAATTCACTGAAACATGGACGAACGAGACCCAGCTCCGCTTTGAAGCCAAGGGGCTTGGTCAGCATATCACCGGCGTCATCGACATTTTCCCGCAACATGTGCGGATCGAGGCGATGCTGCCCGGCATCCTCGCCTCCATCGCCGAGATCGTCACCGGCAAACTCGAGAAGGAAGGAACGCTGCTTCTTGAGAAGAAGTAGCGCCTATTTCCCGAGCAGCTCCAGCGCCGCCGCCGTCATCGCCTGCACCCCGGTTTTCAGGGTCGGCTCGGGAACGGGTGCGAATAAAGGCGAGTGATTCGCCGGCGGCACGGGACCCGAACCGTCGACGCCCGCCCGGTATTTCGCCGGATCGACGCCGCCGACCCACATGGCGACCGTCGGGATTTTCTCCGCCGTGCGGCCGAACTGGCTGAAGTCCTCGCCGCCCATACTCGGCGGACGCTCATAAACCCGCATCTCGCCGATGCTGGCGCCGACCGCCGCCATCACGCGCGCGGTCAGTTCCGGGTTGTTGTACGTCGACGGCGTATAATCCTCTTCGACCCTCACTTCAGGCATCAGTTCCGGCGGCAGGCCCGCCGATTGCGCCTGCGCGATCGCGATGCGCTTGATCCCGTCGAGCAGATGCCGGCGCACATCGTCCTTGTAGGAGCGAACGGTAATCTGCAGATGCGCTTCATCCGGAATGATGTTGTGCTTGTAGCCCGCCTGGAATGAGCCGACGGTGACGACGCCGGAATCGAGCGGATCCGTTTCCCGCGAAATGAGCGTCTGAAGCGCATTGACGATCTGCGCGCCGATGACGATCGGGTCTTTCCCCATATGCGGCGCCGATCCGTGCGCGCCGACGCCTTTTACGATAATGTCGACGGAATCGACATTGGCGAGCGCATAACCGGATGTGTAGGTGACGGCGCCGGCCGGGTCCCAGCCCGACGTATGCTCCATGATCACATAATCGGGCTTTGGAAATTTCGTGTAGAGGCCGTCATTCAGCATCGCCATTGCGCCGAGGCCGATTTCCTCCGCCGGCTGACCGATGAGCACCAGCGTTCCTTTCCACTGATCCTTCATCGCAACAAGGCGCCGGGCCGTCCCGATCATGATCGCCATGTGGCTGTCATGCGCGCAGGCGTGCATGACCGGCGCCGTCTGGCCCTTGTAATCGACGGATACGACCTTGCTTGCATAGGGAACGCCGGTCTTTTCCTCGAGCGGCAACGCGTCCATGTCGGCGCGGATCATCAGGGTCGGCCCCTCGCCGTTCTTCATGACCGCAACAAGGCCGTATCCGCCGACGCCTTCGTTGACCCGGCCGGCGTCCGCCTTCGCTTTCGCCTTGGTCCACTTGTCGCCGACGCCTGTCGTCACGTCGAAGCCGAGCCCTTTCAACTCCGCCGCCATGCGCGCGGCGCTCGCGCTTTCCTTGAACGACAATTCCGGGTTCTGGTGGAAATGCTTGTAAAGCTCAAAGACGTAAGGGTAATCGGCGGCGACGGCGTCGGCGAGCGCCTGATCCTCTGCGAGCGCGGGTGCGGAAACGGCGGCGAGCGCGGCGGCCGCGAAGAGCGACTTTTTCATTGTGCGAGTTCCTTCCGTTCAAACCTGAAATCGACGATCGGCATTGGGCCGGCGGGTATGCCGGCCCTTTCCTTTTCAGCGGCGACCATCGCCCTCACCTCCGCGGCGAGCGCTTTGGCGTCATAGACGACGCCGTCCTTGATGACGGTCTCGACGCCGCCGACGCGCACCGGCCTGTTCGTCTCCCGATCAAGCCTGATATGTCCGCTGGCGTAAAGCACCTTCAGATTGGCGAGCGGATTTTCCCCGACGATGACGAGATCCGCCTTCTTGCCGACCTGAACCGAGCCGATGTCGCTCTCCGCGCCGAGAATGCGCGCGCCCTCGAGCGTCGCGGCCCTGATGACTTCGAGAGGATTGAAGCCGGCCTCGCGAAGCAGTTCCAGCTCCTGAACATACCCGAAACCGTAAGTCGAATAAATGTAGCCCGCGTCTTCGCCGACCCCGACCCGGCCGCCGCGGTTCTTGTATTCGTTGATGAACGCCATCCATCGGCTGTAATTGTCGCGCCACGCCGCTTCCTGCTCCGTACCCCAATCAAACCAGTAGGAGCCGTGCGCGTTGCGGTCAGGGGCGTAATACTTCCACAGCGACGGCATCGTGTATTCCTGATGCCATTCCGCGGTCCTTGCGCGCATCCAGTCGCGGCTTGCGAGATAGATCGTGAATGTGGGAACAATCGAGAACCTGCGTTCGAGGAGCGTGTCGCGGACGAAATTCCAGCGGTCGCTCCCCGGCCCTGCCGCCTCGGACCAGAGCTTGCCCGCTTCGCCGAAACGGTGCTGCTCATCCGCGTAATTGTAATCGACGGGATAGTCCTGCAACGCCTTGTCGTCGAAGAGCGCTTCCGGCAGTCCGTACCAGTGCTCCATGGAGTCCAGCCCGTGCGCCGTCGTATCGAGCACGTCAGCGTGCGCGACGGCGAGCTGGGCGTGATGCATCGTGGTTTTGAGATTCTGCTTCTTCGCTTCGTCGAAAGCGGCCCACAGCACCTCCTCGGGGCCGCTGAAAAACTTGACGCCGCTCGCGCCGACTTTCTTGCAGGCGCGGACTTCGGCGCGCGCTTCTGAAGGCGTGTCAGTCTTGCCGGAACCGCACGTCCCGAAAAACGGAAATGAATAAATCCGCGGCGCGTCAATCGCATTTTTCGCGCTCGCGGATGCAAGCTCCGCCGTGAACCGCGCGCCCTTGTCGTTGCCGACTTCGCGCACGCTGGTTACTCCGTGCATGAGCCACAGCTTGAACACATAGTCCGGCGGAACGTCCTGTCCCGCGCCGTAAGAATGGATATGGCCG
>CALKYG010000001.1 GCA_938003575.1 uncultured Alphaproteobacteria bacterium | reverse complement strand
TATGAATTCCTGAAATTCGAACGCGAAGTGCAGGACGACCCGAACTGGGTCGCGACGACGGACTAGGAACTCTATGGCTGAACGCGTCGACGCGGTTGTAATCGGCGCCGGCGTAATCGGCCTCAGCGTCGCGCGGTCGCTCGCCCTCGCCGGGCGCGAAGTGATCGTCGTTGAAAAGCATGACGCGTTCGGGACGGAAACATCGGCGCGGAATTCGGAAGTCATCCACGCCGGCATCTATTACCGGCCTGGCGGGCTGCGTGCGCTTCTATGCGTTGAAGGCAAGAAGAAACTCTACGCTTATTGCGCAGAACGCGGCGTCAATCACTTGAATTGCGAAAAGCTGATCGTTGCGACAAGCGAGGCCGAAACGTCAAAGCTTGAGGCGATCAGGAAAAACGCCGCCGCGAACGGTGTTGACGATCTGACCCTCATAACAAAAGCGGAGGCGCAGCGGCTGGAACCGGGGCTCGCCTGCGCCGCCGCCCTCAGATCGCCGTCGACCGGCATAGTCGACAGTCACGGGCTGATGCTGTCGATGCTCGGCGATCTTGAGAACGCCGGCGGCGTCCTGTCGCTCATGTCGCCGGTGACGGGGGGGCGCGTGACGGCGGAGGGCGTCGAGATTGATATCGGCGGCGAAAGCCCATTGACGCTCGCCGCCAATCTCGTCGTCAATTCAGCAGGGCTTTACGCCGACCAGGTCGCGCGCTCGATTGCGGGGCTTGATCCTGAGTTCATTCCCGCGCTGCGGCCCGCGAAGGGGCAATATTTCACTTACTCCGGAAAGGCGCCGTTCTCGCGCCTCATCTATCCATTGCACACGGCAGACAGTCAGGGCGTCCATTATACGCGCGATCTTGGCGGTCAGGCGCGACTGGGTCCGGACATCCGCTGGGACGCGGCGCTCGGCGATTATTCAGTGGATGAGACGCGCCTTGATGCGTTTGTGCGCGATGTGTCGCGGTTCTGGCCAGATCTTGATCCATCGCGGCTGAATCCCGGTTACGCCGGCCAGCGGCCGAAAGCGACCGGTCCGGGCGAGGAGGGCGACTTCCGGATATTCGGCCCCGAAACGCACGGGAGCAAAGGCTATATCGGCCTTTACGCTATGGAATCGCCGGGTCTCACATCCTGCCTTGCGATCGGCGATTTCGTGGCGTCGCTCGCCCTTCGCTGAGCGCCGTGCTAGCCTTTCCCGAAACGGGAGGGGTCCCCATGAATGAAACGATCACGCCGCGCGCTGTCGCCGCGCAATCCTTGCCGGGCGAGGAAGACCTTCGCTTCATCCGCAATTTTCACGATGTCTTTCTCAGCCTCGGCATCGGGATGTTCGCGGCGGGAATCGCCGTCGCCACCGTGATGGTTCTTGAACCAATGGTGAAGGCAACCTCCGGGGCAGACGCTGCGTCTTTTCGCAACACCTTGACCATGATCTCCGGCGCCGGCGCGATTGACGCCGCCATCATGTGGGTGATGGGAGAGTTTT